>NZ_JBFAOJ010000084.1:9803-41518 GCF_040675205.1 Streptosporangium sp. NPDC049644
CCGCAGACCCCCCCGCGAGCCCCCCCGCCGCCAGGTAGGGGGGGACCCCTCCGTGCCCCCACGGTGTTCGATCCGACGCCTCCAGCCCCCGACCCGTCCACCCGGGTCGGGGGCTCTCGCCGTATGAGGGCACCGATCGGTCAGCGCTCGATCTCGCCGCGGATGAACCTCTCCACGTAGTCGCGCGCCTCGTCGTCGGAGTACTGCTCCGGCGGGGACTTCATGAAGTACGAGGAGGCCGACAGGATCGGCCCCGAGATGCCCCGGTCAAGGGCGATCTTGGCGGCGCGGACCGCGTCGATGATGATGCCGGCCGAGTTGGGGGAGTCCCAGACCTCCAGCTTGTACTCCAGGTTGAGTGGGGTGTCGCCGAAGGACCTGCCCTCCAGGCGCACGTACGCCCACTTGCGGTCGTCGAGCCACGGCACGTGGTCGGAGGGACCGATGTGCACGTCGGCCTTCCGCATCTCGTGCGGGATCTGCGAGGTGACCGACTGGGTCTTGGAGATCTTCTTGGACTGCAGGCGCTTGCGCTCCAGCATGTTCATGAAGTCCATGTTGCCGCCGAAGTTCAGCTGGTACGTGCGAAGCAGCTCGACACCGCGGTCCTCGAACAGCTTGGCCATCACGCGGTGCGTGATCGTCGCCCCGACCTGCGACTTGATGTCGTCACCGACGATCGGGACCCCGGCGTCGACGAACTTCTGGGCCCACATGGGGTCGGAGGCGATGAACACCGGCAGCGCGTTGACGAACGCGACCTTCGCGTCGAGGGCGCACTGGGCGTAGAAGCGGTCGGCCTCCTCCGAGCCCACCGGCAGGTAGGAGACGAGCACGTCGACCTTGCTGTCCTTGAGGATCTGGACGACGTCGACCGGTGCCTCGTCCGACTCCTCGACCATCTCCCGGTAGTACTCGCCCAGACCGTCGAAGGTGTGGCCGCGCTGCACCGTGACGCCCAGCGGCGGTACGTCGCAGATCTTGATCGTGTTGTTCTCCGAGGCCACGATCGCCTCGGACAGGTCGCGGCCGACCTTCTTGGCGTCGACGTCGAACGCCGCGACGAACTCGACGTCGCCGACGTGGTAGTCGCCGAACTTGACGTGCATCAGGCCCGGCACCCGGGCACCGGGGTCGGCGTCCCGGTAGTAGTGCACGCCCTGTACGAGCGACGTGGCGCAGTTGCCTACACCGACAATGGCTACGCGCACCGAACCCATGGCACTCGCTCCCCTTTGTTCTTTGGTGGTCAGTTGTCTTCCGGGGTGGCAGGCCGCCCCGTCGTATCCGCTCCGGGCTCGGACGCCCGGGACGTTCCCTCCCGCGCGGATCGCCGCTCCTCGTCCGGCGGCGACGCTCGCCGTTCGGTGGCGATCAGCTCATTCAACCAGCGCACTTCGCGTTCGACCGACTCCAGACCGTGACGCTGGAGTTCAAGGGTGTAGCTGTCCAGTCGCTCGCGGGTGCGGGCCAGTGCCGTGCGCACGCCGTCCAGGCGTTCCTCGAGCCGACTGCGCCGGCCTTCGAGAATGCGCAGGCGCACCTCCGCCTCGGTGTGCCTGAAGAAGGCGAAGTGCACGCCGAAGCTCTCGTCCTCCCAGGCCGAAGGACCGGCCTGGGTGAGCAGCTCATGCAGGCGCTCCTTCCCCTCCGCGGTCAGCCTATAGACGATCTTCGAGCGGCGGCCGGGGAGCGCGATGGGGCTGTCGGCGTTGGCGGCGGCGGTGTCGCCGTCTTCGATGATCAGTCCGTCGGTGAGCAACTGGCGGAGGCATGGATAGAGCGAGCCGTAGGAGAAAGCCCGGAACATGCCGAGCAGGGCGTTGAGCCGTTTGCGCAGCTCATAGCCGTGGAGCGGGGTCTCGTGCAACGACCCGAGCACGGCCAGCTCCAGCACCCCGCCACGTCCGCCGGCCACCGGAAACCACCACCTCTCGCGCCGATGTATCGAACCGATACATCTGCAGGATACGTCTATTCAACATAACCCTGCAATCAGCGACTTTCCCAAGAGGTTGGGAGCAAACAACAAAAAGCCGTAGTCTGGCGCCTATGTGGTCACAACAGGCGGTGGTGGGGCACGGCCCCCGCACGGCGTGGACCGCTTTCCAATACGGGGAATCCCGCGTCAACGTGGGAGAGGTCTGCCAAGGTTGTTGTCGAAACCAGCTGACGATCTCGTTCGTCCTCGGGAACGGAGATCCACCCGAATGGGCCGGCTACCAGTAAGCCAAGGCGGCGAGATCTCCGGTGATCAGGAGGTAGTCTCGCCCGCCTGCACGCCGTCGTAGACCCCGATGACCGAACGAGGACGCGTGAGTTACAGCCACAGCAATGACCCGGAGCCGAACGGGCGCCAGGAGGGCGCCGACGGGTCGGCTCGTCAGGGGCGGCGCCGTCGCTCAGGCCCAGGAGCCGCTCCCCGTGCAGTTCCCCCTTCACAAAACTCTCAAACCGGCGGCGCGAGCTGGGAACAGCAGCAAGGTCGGCCGCCACAGGGCGCGGAGGCCGACAACCGGACCATGATGATGCCCCAGCCCGGCGGGGCGCCCGGCGGGATGCCCTACGCCGGCGGCGCGCCACAGCACCCGGGTGCCCAGCCCCGGCGGGACGCGGGCGCTCCGGGCGGGACGTCCCCACGCGAGCCCGAGCGACGGGGCGGTGAGTTCCGTCGCCGTGACACCGACCCGACAGGCCGCCGGGCCGAGGCCGCGTTCGAGGACACCCAGGCGATACTCGCCGCCCAGGCGGGAGCCGGTTCGAGATCCGGTGAGGGCGGCGTGCGCAGACGCCGCGCCGGGCGTGGCGCGGGCGGTCCCGGAGGCCAGGGGCCGGAGGGTCCGGGCGGCTCGGGGGGTTCCGGGGGGTACGGTCCCGGCGACGGCGACGGTGAGGACGAGCCCAAGGCCAAGCGGTGGACGCGCTTCCTGCCCAACTGGAAGATCGTGATGGCCAGCTTCGTGGTCCTCAGCGCCGGTGTCTTCGGCATGATCGCGGTGGCCTACGCCAACACGCCGGTCCCGGAGACCGCGCAGGCCGGCGTGGACGACCGGGGCAGCGTGGTCTACTACCGGGACAAGAAGACCCCGATCGCGCGCCTTGGTGTCAAGCGCACCCCGGTCAAGATCAGCCAGATTCCCAAGCACGTCCAGGACGCGGTGATCGCCCTGGAGAACCAGAGCTTCCGCACCGACAGCGGCATCGACCTGGCCGGTATGGCCCGTTCCCTCTGGAGCACGGTCAGCGGCGCACAGCTCCAGGGCGCCTCGACCATCACCCAGCAGATGGCCCGCGGCTACTACGACGGCCTCAGCCAGGAGGTCTCGGTACAGCGCAAGATCAAGGAGATCTTCGTCGCCGTCAAGATCAGCAAGACGCTGGAGAAGGACGAGATCCTTGAGCGCTACCTCAACATCATCTACTTCGGTCGCGGCGCGTACGGCATCCAGGCCGCCTCGAAGGCGTTCTTCAACAAGAACATCGGTCAGCTGACCCCGCAGGAGGGCGCCTACCTGGCCGGCCGGATCCAGAACCCCAACGCCTTCGACGTCCAGGAGGAGGCCGGCAACTACGCCGCGACCAAGGAGCGCTTCACCGCCGCGCTCAGGAACATGGCCGAGATCGACCCTGCCGCGTACGGCAAGTACGCCGGAAGCTCCTTCGAGGACCTGAAGTTCGCCAAGGTCAAGGTCTCGCAGACCTTCAAGGGGATCAAGGGCTACATGCTCAACATCGTCTTCCGGGAGCTCAAGGGGCGGGGCATCACCCAGGAGGATCTGGAGACCAAGGGGTACAAGGTCTACACCACCTTCGACAAGAAGATGATGGAGGAGGCGCAGAAGGCGGTGAAGGCCCGTACCGCCGGCCTGGAGCCGACCATCCACGCCAGCGTCGCCTCGGTGGATCCGAAGAACGGCCGGGTGCTCGCCTTCTACAGTGGCGACGACTTCGTCAACGACTTCAACAACCGCGCCTTCGACTCCACCAAGCAGGCGGCCTCGGCGTTCAAGCCCTACGTGCTCGCGGCCTGGCTGGAGAGCGGCCGGTCGCTCGACAGCTACGTCGACGGCATGGCCACGATCAAGATGCCGGGCACCACCCCGATCAGCAACTCCGGGAACCAGGCGTACGGGGCGATCAACATGGTCAAGGCCATGGCCAGCTCGGTCAACACGGTCTTCGTGCAGATGGGTGAGGTCGTCACGCTCCCCGAGGTGGCGAGGATCGCCAAGGAGGCGGGGGTCGGCGAGACCGCCAAGTACAACCCCTCCTACGGCGGCAAGAACGCGGTCGACTACGCGGTCGACGAACAGAAGTTCCAGGTCACCATCGGCAGCGCCTCGGTCACCGCGGTCGAGCAGGCCGCCGGCTACTCGATCTTCGCCAACGAGGGCAAGCACGCCGACTGGCACACCGTCGTCAAGGTGACCAAGATCGACGGCTCTCCGGTGCTCGCGGAGCAGGCCACCGTGCGGCAGGTCATCAGCCCCGAGTCCGCGGCCGACGCGACGGTCGCGCTCCAGGCCGTGGTCAAGGGCGGCACCGGCGCCACCGCGAACATCGGCTCGCGGCCGGTGGCCGGCAAGACCGGCACGAACAACGGCTACAAGGACGCCTGGTTCGTCGGTTTCACCCCGCAGATCGTCACCGCGGTCGGCATGTCCAAGGACGTGCCCTACAACAGGGCGGGGACGCGCAAGCTCAAGGTCGACAAGTACGGCCTGCCGAACCGCAAGATCGATGATTCGAAGATCCTCTGGAAGGAGGAGCCCATGCCCTCCTTCATCGGCGGTGGCGGCACCCCGACCCAGATCTGGCACGACTACATGCAGGCCGTGACCGCCAAGGACGAGGTCCAGCAGTTCCCGCCGAGGGCCAACACCGGTTCGCAGAGCAACCTGGCCACGCCCAAGCCGACGCCCACCGCGACGCCGACGATGGACGACAACCCGTTCCCCGACAGCGGCGACAACGGCGACGGCTGGCCCGAAGACGGCGGCGGCGGTGAGCCGGACAACCCCGACGGTCGCGAGTGCCTGCCCTGGGACGGCTCCTGCGACGTCGGCGACGGCGGCCCGGGCGACGGTCCGCCGAACGGCGAGATCACCGATAACGGCGCGGCCGGGGCGCCCGGGGCCCCCGGCGCGGCGATCATGCCGACACCCGCCGCGAGCGGACGACGCCCCTGATGAAGAACCTCCTGACGTCGCGGCGCTCGCTGCCGGAGTTCGGCACCCGGGCCATCCCGTACGTGCCCCTGGCCCTGTTCGCGGGGCTGGGGGCGATCCTGGCCTGGTTCTGGAAGTGGCCGTGCCGCGTCGGCGGGGCGTGGAACGACGGGACCCTGCAGTTCACGAACTTCTGTTACACCGACATCTATCCCCTGTGGTGGAACGAGAAGCTCAACGAGGGCAAGATCCCTTATTTCGACTACCCGGTCGAGTACCCCGTCGGCATCGGCGGGATCATGGAGTTCTTCCGCCGGATCGTCACCCCCATGGCAGACCAGGGGACGGCGTTCTACGACCTCACGGTCATCCTCATGGCGATCTGCCTGGTCATCGGCGTGCTGCTGATGGCCGCGCTGGCCGGTCCGGCCAGGCGCTGGGACGCGCTCTGGTACGCCCTGGTCCCCGGGCTGATCCTCACCGCGTACATCAACTGGGACCTGGCGGCCAACGCCCTCGCGCTGGGTGCGCTGCTGGCCTGGTCGAAGCGGAAACACCTGCTGGCGGGCATCCTGCTCGGCCTGGCGATCGCCACCAAGTTCTACCCGCTGATGTTCCTCGGCCCGCTGTTCCTGCTGGCGCTGCGCACCGGCAGGTGGGTGCCGTTCCTCAAGACGCTCGGCGGCGTCGTGGGAGCCTGGCTCGTCGTCAATGTGCCGATCATGGTGTTCGCCTTCGACGGCTGGAAGAGGTTCTACGTCTTCAGCCAGGAGCGGGGGGCCGACTGGGGGTCGCTCTGGTACTTCTTCAACCAGAAGCAGTGGCCGATCCTCGGTGACGCCGAACTCGTCGACCAGCTGGGCGTCGTCTCCCTCGCCGCGTTCTGCCTGGCGATCGCCGTGCTCACCGTGACGGCCAGGACCCGCCCGCGCCTGATGCAGCTCTGCTTCCTCACCCTGGCCGCGTTCATGCTGACCAACAAGGTGTGGTCGCCGCAGTACGTGCTCTGGCTGATCCCCTTCGCGGTGCTGGCCAGGCCGAACTGGAAGCCGATCGCGCTCTGGCAGCTCGCCGAGTGCTGGTACTTCTTCGCGATCTGGCTCTATCTGGTCGGTATCCAGCCGGGCAACGAGGCACTGGGCATCGCCGGCGACACCTACTTCACCGCGGTGTGGGCCCGTGCGATCACCATTCTGATCATGATGGCGTTCGTGGTGCGGGACATCCTGCGCCCCGACAAGGACGTGATCCGCCAGGACGGGACCGACGACCAGGCGGGCGGCGTCTTCGACGGCGCACCCGACCGTTTCCGGCTCGCGCTCTCCTGACGCGGGGGACGGGATGACTCTGGAGGCCGGTCGGGATGATCCGCAAAAATCACACTTTGTGATTAACCCTGGTGACCCTCCGCGCGACCCCGCGGCAGAAGGGCTGCTGCTCTGGCTGGCCTCCCGGCTGGGAGTCGTCGCCCTTGTCGTCGTCGGCGCCCAGGCGATGATGGAGGGGGACGCGGTCCCGCCGCCGTTCCTGGAGCGCTGGAAGCACTGGGATGCCAGCCTCCTGGCCACCATCGCCGAGCACGGCTACGACGGCGCTCCCGGCAGCGAGCCCGACGCCGGGCTGCCCGCCTTCTTCCCCGGGATGCCCCTGGCGCTCCGCGCGGTGCACCTCGTGGTCGGCGACTGGACGGTCGCCGGGCTGCTGATCTCCTTCGTGGCCGGCGCCGTCGCGATGACGGCGCTCGCCAGGCTGGCCGAGTTCGAGGGGCCGGCGGGGACCGGCCGGCGCGCGGTGCTGGCGCTGCTGCTCTGGCCGATGGCGGTGTTCCTGTTCGCCGGTTACAGCGAGTCGCTCTTCCTGGCCTTCGCCGTTCCCGCCTGGCTCGCGGCGCGCAGGGGGCGCTGGCCGCTCGCCGCGGCCCTGGCGGCGGGCGCCTCCTGCGTGCGCATCACCGGCCTGTTCATGGCCCTGGCGCTGATCGTGGAGTTCTTCGCCCGGCGGCGGCCGGTACGTCAGCTCGCACGGCAGGCCGGCTGGCTGCTGCTCCCGTTCGTGCCGCTGGTGCTCTACTCCGTCTACCAGCACTCCCGCACCGGCGACTGGCTGGCCTGGAAGAGCGCCCAGGAGGCCGGCTGGGGTCGGCACATGGTGTGGCCCTGGGAGTCGCTGATCACGACCTGGAACTCGGCCATGGGCGAGGGCCGGTTCGCCTGGGCGTTCCGGTTCGAGATCGCGGGGGCGATCGTCGGTGTCGTGCTCGTGCTGGTCCTGCTCTACCTGCGGAGGTGGAGCGAGTTCGTCTACGTGGGGCTCCAGGTGGGCGCCCTGCTCTGCTCCGCCTACTACCTGTCGGTTCCGCGCTCGGCGCTGCTGTGGTGGCCGCTCTTCATCCTGATCGCGAAGGCGAGCGGCGGGCAGGCGCCGTGGCGGCGGTGGATCATCATCGTCTATGCCCTGGTGGTGGGCCCGCTGATGGCGCTCAACGCGCTGATCTTCGCCGATGGTGCCTGGGTGGGCTGAGCCCCTTACCCGTTTCCGGGGAAAAGTAATCCCACCAAGTTATCCACAGGCTGTGGACGGACTCTTCCGCCCGAGGTCTCGCGCTAGAGCTTCGATCTGAGAAAGGCGATGTCGGCGGCCTGGCCGTCGAAGGGCGTCTCCACCACGATCGGCGCGTTCGCGCTCCGGCACACGCTCAGGATGAGCTCGGGGTCGATCTGGCCCGCTCCGAGGCTCGCGTGCCGGTCGGCGCCGGAGTCGAAGGCGTCGCGAGAGTCGTTGCAGTGGATCAGGTCGATCCTGCCGGTGATCGCCATGATCCGCTCGACCACGTCCGCCAGGTCCTCGCCGCCCGCGTGGGCGTGGCAGGTGTCGAGACAGAAGCCCACGTCGAAGCCGTCGAGCGAGTCCCAGAGCCGGGCGATGCGGTCAAGCTTGCGCGCCATCGCGTTGCCGCCGCCCGCGGTGTTCTCGATGAGCACGGGGATCCGCTGCTCCTCCAGGCGCTCGAACACCTTGCGCCAGTTGTCGAAGCCCTTCTGCGGATCCTCTCCGGCCCCCACGTGCCCGCCGTGGACGATCAGCCCCCTGGCGCCGAGTTCGGCCGCCGCGGCGAGATGTGAGCCGAGCAGCTTGCGGCTGGGGATGCGGACCCGGTTGTTGGCGGTCGCCACATTGATCACATAGGGGGCGTGGACGTAGACCTCCACGTCCGAGTCCTTGATCTCCAGGGTCTTCTCGCCGATGACCGGGCCCTTCCAGCCCTGCGGGTCACCGAGGAAGAACTGCACGACCTCGGCGCCGCGCGCCCTGGCGTGCGCCAGCGGGTCGTCCTGGTCGACATGAGCTCCGATAAGCGGCATGTGTCCGAGCCTAGCTGTTTCAACGGCGAGGCCCTGGGCAGTCGCAGGGCGCGCCCTACCACTCACCCCCACGGGCCGAACACAAGGAGTCCACGTGGCTTACTATCGCAGAGGGATCAGTCTTATCGGCCTCATCTACATCCTGGTCGGCCTGTACGTCGCCTGGGTGTACGACTACATCACTCCCGCGCTCCTGAAGGACGTCGCCGAGGCTCTGCTGGCGGTCTTCCTGTGGTTCCTCGTCCTGCTCGGCGTGGACCTGCGCCTGAATGGTTAGCCGCCCCCGCGCCGGTGTGGCCCTCGTCTGACCGGGGGCCTCACGGGAGGAAACCCCCGTGATAGATGCCGAAGGCCACACCGACGAACGAGGCCACGATGCCCACGATGTTCAGCGCGCGTTCCGGCGTCGTCGCGGAGACGTACTGCGAGTAGAGGCCTCCGAAGAATCCCAGCACCCCCGCCCAGCATGCGACGACATGCGCGGCGGGGATCAGCCCGGTGACGAAGGCGAGTAGTCCGAGGCCGATCGTGACGACGCTCAGCACGTTCTCGATCCTGTGACGACGCCCGTCGGTGTTCAACGTGAACCGCAAGGGTCTCTTCCGGGCATGTCCATACGCACGAGGCATCTTCACCGCCTCCTCTTTCTCCTGCGACAGGACGTGCCCGGCGAGGCGACGGCCCAACCCTTGACGGACTGGTAGGCTGGCACGGCTACGTCGAATGGGTGTGTCATCGCCCACCCTCCACCCCGAGCGCCGAAATGGGCGCCCGAGGTGAAGTACGTCAGCGTCCTCCTGTCACGGCACGGTGTCGTGACCGCAAGAGTCCAGAGGAGGTTGAAGTCAGCATGCGCCGTTACGAAGTGATGGTCATTCTTGACCCCTCGCTCGATGAGCGTACGGTCGCCCCTTCCCTCGACCAGTTCCTCACGGTCGTCCGCAACGACGGCGGCACCGTGGAGAAGGTCGACGTGTGGGGTCGCCGCAGGCTGTCCTACGACATCGCGAAGAAGCCCGAGGGCATCTACGCCGTCATCGACCTGAGCGCCGAGCCCGCCACGGTCAAGGAGCTCGACCGGCAGATGAACCTCAACGAGGGAATCCTGCGCACCAAGGTTCTCCGCCCGGACGTGCACTAAACCCCCGGCATTTTGTCGGGCGGCAGCCGTACTCTGAGCCGATAACCAGCAAGGCCGCAGGAAGGGCAGCGCTAGCCATGGCAGCAGGCGACACCACGATCACCATCGTCGGCAACCTCGTCGACGACCCGGAGCTGCGCTTCACCCCCACGGGGCAAGCGGTGGCCCGGTTCCGCATCGCATCCACTCCGAGGTTCCTCGACAAGACGACCAACGAGTGGAAGGACGGCGAAGGCCTGTTCCTGACCTGCAACGTGTGGCGGCAGGCGGCGGAGAACGCCGCCGAGAGCCTCCAGCGCGGCATGCGGGTCATCGTTCAGGGACGGCTACGCCAGAGGTCTTACGAGACCAAGGAAGGCGAGAAGCGCACGGTCTACGAGGTTGAGGTCGACGAGGTCGGCCCCTCCCTGCGAAACGCGACCGCCAAGGTCAACAAGACCGCCCGTCAGGGCGGTGGCGGTGGCTTCGGCGGCGGCGGCCCGGCCAACGACCCGTGGGCCTCCGCGACGCCCGCCGCACCGCAAGGTGGCGGCTTCGGCGGCGGCGGCAACTACGGGGGCGGCGGCCAGCAGCAGGGTGGCGGCTTCGGCGGCGGCGACTTCAGCGACGAACCGCCTTTCTAGGGACGGCGGTCCTCCCGCAATCCCAGTCCATATCCGCAGCGACCATTCCCGCCTGACGGCGGGGCTCTGAAAGGAGCACCACGATGGCCAAGCCGGCACTGCGCAAGCCCAAGAAGAAGGTTTGCCTGTTCTGCCACGACAAGATCTCCTACGTCGACTACAAGGACACGGCGCTGCTTCGGAAGTTCATCTCCGACCGCGGCAAGATCCGTGCCCGCCGGGTGACGGGCAACTGCACCCAGCACCAGCGTGACGTGGCGACCGCTATCAAGAACGCTCGTGAGATGGCGCTCCTGCCGTACATGAGCACCGCGCGCTAAGGAGGTCCGGACAGATGAAGCTCATTCTCACCAGTGAGGTCACCGGCCTCGGCGCCCCCGGCGACATCGTCGAGGTCAAGGACGGCTACGGCCGCAACTACCTGCTTCCCCGCGGTTTCGCGATCCTCTGGACGCGCGGCGGCGAGAAGCAGATCTCCTCGATCAAGAAGGCTCGCGACGCCCGCGAGATCCGCGACCTTGGCACCGCCAAGGAGGTCGCCGGACAGCTGCAGGCCCTGAAGGTGGTCCTGAAGACGAAGGCCGGCGAGTCCGGTCGCCTCTTCGGCTCCATCACCACGGGTGACGTCGCCGAGGCCGTCAAGGCCGCCGGTGGCCCCGTGCTCGACCGCCGTCGCATCGAGATCGCCTCCGCGATCAAGAGCCTCGGCGCCCACCGGGTCAGCGTCAAGCTGCACCCGGAGGTCTCCGCGTCCCTCGATGTCGAGGTCGTCGCGGCCTGAGAGGCCCAGTGAGACAAGGGCCCCTCCCCGCTCGCGGGGAGGGGCCCTTGTTCTTTCGCAACCGGCGGTGCGGGTTCTCCACGGGCTACCGCCCGTCTGGATATCGGCAGGGCGTGCGGAAAGCTCTTTGTCCGCGAGCGGAAGCCCACATATCGAGACCGTGTTACTCCAGGTCATCGCTGATACGTACAATTCGGAAATCGTTGTTTCCCCCTGGAGGTCTTGTCATGGT
The DNA here is from genome assembly GCF_040675205.1 of Streptosporangium sp. NPDC049644. Taxonomy (NCBI): domain Bacteria; kingdom Bacillati; phylum Actinomycetota; class Actinomycetes; order Streptosporangiales; family Streptosporangiaceae; genus Streptosporangium; species Streptosporangium sp. NPDC049644. Next base: position 21,111 of record NZ_JBFAOJ010000084.1, read on the forward strand.
CCGTCCCTCGATGCTGCTCGCGCTCGGTGCCCTCGCGGCGACCGCGGTGGCCTGTGCGCCGGCCTCGGAAACGACGACCCAGACGAACTCCGCGGCCCCGAGCGCCTCCGGAGCCGCCTCCAGCGCCTGTGCCAAGGAGAGCCTCGCGCTGAAGACCCCCGGCAAGCTCACCATCGGCACCGACAAGCCTGCCTACGAGCCGTGGTTCAACGACGACGACCCGGCCAACGGCAAGGGCTTCGAGAGCGCCGTCGCCTATGCCGTCGCGGGCCAGATGGGCTTCGCCGAAGGTGACGTCACCTGGGCAACCGTGAAGTTCGACTCCGCGTTCGCGCCGGGTGCCAAGCAGTTCGACTTCGACGTCAACCAGGTCTCGGTGACCCCCGACCGGGCCAAGGTCGTCGACTTCAGCAAGGGCTACTACACGGTCAAGCAGGCGGTGGTCGCGCTGGACGGCTCGAAGGTCGCCGCCGCCACGGACCTGGCGGGCCTGAAGGACGCCAAGATCGGCGTGCAGGTCGGCACCACCTCGCTGCAGGCGGTCAAGGACGTCATCCAGCCCTCGGCCGAGCTCAACGTCTACAACGAGCAGATCGACGCCGTCAACGCGCTGAAGAACAAGCAGGTCGACGCGGTGGTGGTGGACCTGCCCACCGCGTTCTACGTGACCGCCGCCCAGGTCGAGAACTCCAAGATCGTTGGTCAGTTCGGCACCGCCTCCGGTGTTCCCGAGGTCTTCGGCGCGGTGTTCGAGAAGGGCAGCCCGCTGGTGAGCTGCGTCAACGAGGCGATCGACAAGCTGACCGCCTCCGGCGAGCTGGCGAAGATCGAAACCGAGTGGCTCGGTTCCGCCGCGGGTGCGCCGGAGCTGAAGTGATCCCGGAGTTCATGTCACCGCCGCGGGCGCGGAGCGCGTACGGTCCGCGCCGCGGCGCTCGATGAGGAACGACGAGAGCCTGCGGCTCTCCGACGACTGGACGAAGAGCGAACGGCAGCTTGAGCGGGAGCGGCTCCGCAGGAGGTCGTCTCTCCGCTCGGGCTCCGTCGCGACGGTCTCGACGATCATTGTGATCGTCCTGCTGTTCTGGCTCTTCACCGCCTCCCCCGGCTGGCCCCGGGTGCGGGAGACGTTCTTCGACCCCGAGCAGTTCGTCAAGGCGCTGCCGGACGTGCTGAGCGGGTTCCTGCTCAACATCAAGATCTTCCTGATCGCCGAGCCGCTGATCCTTCTCGTGGGCCTGCTGGTCGCGCTGGCCCGCAATCTCACGGCGCCGGTCTTCTTCCCGCTGCGCGCCCTAGCGGTGATCTACACCGACGTCTTCCGTGGCGTGCCCACGATCCTCATCATCTATCTCGTCGGCTTCGGGCTGCCCGCGCTCGGCCTGCAGGGCACCCCGACGGACCTCGCGACGCTGGGCATCATCGCGCTCACGCTCTCGTACGGAGCGTATGTGGCGGAGGTCTTCCGGGCGGGTATCGAGTCGGTGCATCCCAGCCAGCGGGCCGCCGCCCGGTCCCTCGGACTGAGTCACGGCCAGACCATGCGCCACGTGGTGGTGCCGCAGGCCGTGCGCCGGGTGGTACCGCCGCTGCTCAACGACTTCGTCTCGCTGCAGAAGGACACCGCGCTCGTCGCCACGATCGGCCCGCTGGAGGCGCTGAGGCAGGCGCAGATCCACGTGGCCGGCAACTTCAACTACACCCCCTACCTGGTGGCGGCGCTGTTGTTCATCCTGCTCACCATCCCGATGGCCCGCTTCACCGACTATCTGGCGGCCCGCTCGCAGAGGCGGCGGAGCCAGTGAGCGGGCAGCGGGCAACCGGTGGAAAGGAGGGGGCATGAGCCTGCTGAGCATCGAGGGCCTGTGGAAGAACTACCGGGGCCACAGTGTGCTGCGCGGTATCGACCTGGAGGTCGAGCCGCACGAGGTGGTCTGCCTGATCGGCGCCTCCGGGTCGGGAAAGTCCACGCTGCTGCGCTGCGTGAACCTGCTGGAGACCGCCGACGACGGCACGATCCGCCTGGACGGAGAGGAGATCACCGACGCCCGCGCCGATCTCAACGACGTGCGCAAGCGTATGGGCATCGTGTTCCAGGCCTTCAACCTGTTCCCGCACATGACCGTGCTGGACAACATCACGCTGGCCCCGCGGAAGGCGCACGGCGTGGGCAGGAGGCAGGCCGAGCAACAGGCCCGTGACCTGCTGGACAGGTTCGGCCTGGCGGACAGGGTGGGCGCCTATCCCGATCAGCTCTCCGGCGGCCAGCAGCAGCGCGTCGCCATCATCAGGGCCCTGGCCACCCAGCCCCGCCTGATGCTGCTGGACGAGGTCACCTCGGCGCTGGACCCGGCGCTGGTCAAGGAGGTGCTCGGGATCATCCGGGAGCTCAAGGAGGGCGGTATGACCATGGTCCTGACCACACATGAGATGGGTTTCTGCCGCGAGATCGCCGATACCGTCTGTTTCCTCGACGGTGGCGTGCTCCTGGAGCGCGGCACCCCCGAGCAGATCTTCACCGATCCTCGCGAGCTTCGTACCAGGGAGTTCGTGCAGAGCGTGATCGACGCCCGGCGTCTCTGACGTCCTCCGGCCAGGGGAGGCCGGATTTTCGAAGGACGGGACCCCGCGCTCCAGGCGCTCGCAGAGCGCTCAGCGCCGGTGCCTGCCGCGGGATCCGGTGCCGGGACCGCCGGGACCTTCCGGAGGGCCGGGAGGTCCCGCGGAGGGGGCGGGAGCCTCGGGGGCGGACTGCGCCATCCCGGCGAGCACGCTGTTGCGCCTGCCGTACACCAGGTAGACCAGCACGCCGAAGGCCATCCAGATGATGAAGTACACCCAGGTGATGAGCTGGAGGTTCACCATGAGCCACAGGCAGGCGGCGATCGAGGCGATCGGCACGCCGGGAGAGAGCGGGGTGCGAAAGCCCCTCGGCAGGTTCGGCATCGTCTGCCGCATCCTGATCACTCCGCCGGCCACGGAGATGAACACGAACAGGGCACCGATCACGACCAGCGGTTCGAGCGTGAACACGTCCACGAACTCGGCCAGCAGGATCGCCAGGAATCCGATGACCAGCGTGGCCCTCGTCGGGCTGTGGTAGCTACGGTTGATCTTGGAGAGCGAGCGGGGGATCAACCCGTCGCGTGCCATGGAGAACAGCACGCGGGTCAGGCCGACGAGCAGCACCAGGACGACCGTGGTGAGGCCGAGCACCGCCCCGATGTTGATGACGTGCACCATGAAACCCTCGCCGGCGTCGCGGAAGGCGTCGGCGAGCGGCGCGTCGGTGTCGATCCTGTCGTACGGGGTCATCCCGACCATCACCAGCGCGACCGCGATGTAGATGACCGTGGTGATCACCAGCGCGCGGATGATGCCCTGCGGGATCGAACGCGGGGCGTCCTCGGCCTCCTCGGCGGCGGTGGCCACGACGTCGAAGCCGATGTAGGCGAAGGTGATGACCGCAGAGGCCGCGAAGATGCCGAACCAGCCGAAGGCACCCGTCTGGCCGAAGACGATGCCGAGCAGCGGGGAGTGCAGGGCCTCCTCGGCCTTCTCCGCGGGCACCGGCGGCACCGGGATGGCCGCCAGGTTGCGCCGGTCGAAGTGGAGGGCACCGACCACGATGACCGCGCCGACGGCCAGCAGCTTGGCGATCACGATGATCCACAGGGCACGCAGTCCGACGCGGGCGCCCAGGGCCACCACGATCGTCAGGATCACCAGGATGAACAGCGTGAAAAGATCGAAACCAGTGTGCCGGCCGACCATCCCAGCGACCACGTCGGGAAGGCGTACCCCGAAGTCGGTGAGCATCTGGGCGGCGTAGAGCGACCACGCGCGGGCCACCGTCGCCGCGGCCAGCAGGAGTTCCATGACCAGAGCCCAGCCCACCACCCAGGCCCAGACCTCGCCGAAGATGACGTAGGTGAAGGTGTAGGCGCTTCCCGAGGCAGGCATGGCGGAGGACAGTTCGGCGACGCAGAAGGCCACCAGCAGGCTGGTGATCCCCGCGATCATGAAGGAGAGGATCACGCCAGGCCCGGCCATGGTAGCCGCCTGGCGGCCGGCGAGGCTGAAGATGCCCGCACCGATCATGACGCCGATACCGAGGACGACGAGGTCGGCTCTGCGATAGGCCATGGGCAGGCCGTGGCGCGCACCGGTCCACCGGTCTGTGGCATGGCTCGGAGGCATGCGGCGCACGATCGACGGGGGAGGACCTTTGGGCACGACCTGGCCAATCGTGGTGGGCTAAATACCCTTATTGTCGGACTTGCTTCACAGTGCCGCAGGGGAGTTATCTGGGACAAGTGCTATCCGGTCACGTCGTGGACACCACAGTGTCACGCCCGGATTACCCGCCCGATCAACTGCCGACCACCAGCCACGCCGTGCCGTACGCACGCGTCGAAAGAGTGATCAGCCGGGCGGCCATCCACAGCCCGAACGCCAGCCAGAGTGCCACCAGGCCACCGCCCCAGAGGTCCACCAGTAACGCGGCCGGCAGGTAGGCGATCGTCGTCCACACCCCCGCCCAGGCGAGGTAGCGCCGGTCCCCGGCACCGATCAACACACCGTCCAGCACGAACACCACCCCGGCGATCGGCTGCAGGGCGGCCACCACCCAGAGCAGGCCGAGCAGTTCCACGGCGACGACCGGGCCGGCGTCGAACAGACCGGGGATGAACGGCCTGGCCACCAGTACGGCGAGGCCGAGCAGCACGCCGGAGCCGACTCCCCAGATCACCATTCTCCAGGTCGCCGCGCGAGTTCCCGCCACGTCGCCGGCACCCAGGGCGCGCCCGGTGATCGCCTGTCCGGCGATCGCGATCGCGTCCAGGGCGAACGCCATCAGGATCCAGATCCTGATGGCCACGGTGTACGCCTCGATCTGGTCCGTTCCCATCCGGGTGGCCACCGCGGCGGAGACGGCCAGCACCGTCTGCAGGCACACCGTACGGATGATCAGGGCGATCCCGGCCGAGCCCGCCGCCCGCACGCCCGCCAGGTCCGGGCGGAACGGCGCACGGTAACGAACGAAGATCAGGACGAGGTAGACGGCGGCGGCGAGAGACTGGGCCAGCACCGTGCCCCAGGCCGAGCCGGCGATCCCCCAGCCCAGTCCCAGGACGAACGCGACGTTGAGCATCGCGTTCAACACGAAGGACCCCACCGACACCAGTAGCGGAGTCGAGGCGTCCTGCATGCCGCGCAGCACACCCGTGCCCGCGAGCACCACCAGCATGGCGGGCACGCCGAGCAGGCTGATCCGCAGGTAGGTCACCGCCTGCCGGGCGAGTTCTCCCTCGGCGCCGATCAGGTGGACCAGCCAGGGAGCCAGGGGCCAGACGATCACGATGATCGCCGATCCCACCCCGGCGGCCAGCCAGAGGCCGTCCACCGCCTGCCGCAGTGCCCGCCCGGTCTCGCCCGCCCCGATCTGCCTGGCCACCGCCGCTGTCGTGCCGTAGGCCAGGAACACGCACATTCCCACCAGGAAACTCAGCACCGTGCTGGCCACTCCCAGGGCGCCGAGCGCGGGGGCGGGCAGGCGGCTGACGATGACGGTGTCCGTCAGCAGGAAGAGCGGCTCGGCCACCAGGGCGCCGAACGAGGGCAGTGCCAGCCGCAGGATCTGCCTGTCATGGTCGCGACCGGAGCGGCTGGAGCGACCGGATCGAGGCGTAAGAGTCACAGCTCCATTGTGCCTCTTACCTCTCAATGGATCTTCAGCGGGATGAACCGGTCGGCTCATCCCATCTAAGGCGACTCCCGGCGTGTCGCCCCAACTTTCTTTTCTCCACAGGCGGTGGATTGTGTTTCCCCTGGTCAGAAAGGTATCCACAGCTGTGGACAACAGTTATCCACAGGACTGTCCCCAGGCTGCCCACACCTCTGGGGAAGAAGTGCACAGCTTATCCACACCTCTGTCGACAGCCCGCGTTGCCAGTCGGGGCGCCGAGCCGCGAAACTGTCACACCGGTCGGCTAAAAATAGAGATAGCGTAACTGTGTTCGAAAGAGGGGGTGTTCGGTGAGCATCGCGGAGCCACCGGTCTTCGAGCCAGGTTTCGAGCGCACCCCGCCGAACAACATCGAGGCCGAGCAGTCCGTCCTGGGTGGCATGCTGCTCTCCAAGGACGCCATCGCCGATGTGGTCGAGATCCTGCGATCCGATGACTTCTACCGGCCCGCCCACCAGATCATCTACGACATCATCACCGACCTCTACGGCCGGGGTGACCCCGCCGACGCCGTCACCATCTTCGATGAGCTGCAGAAGCGAGGCGAGGTCGCCCGGGTCGGCGGCGGAGCCTACCTGCACACGCTGACCGCCGTCGTGCCGACCGCGGCCAACGCCGGTTACTACGCGAGGATCGTCCGGGAGCAGGCCATCCTCCGCCGCCTGATCGAGGCGGGCACCCGCATCGTCTCCTACGGCTACGGCGGCCAGGACGAGGAGGTCGACGACCTCGTCGACCGCGCCCAAGCGGAGATCTACAAGGTCACCGAGCGCCGCACCTCCGAGGACTACATCCCCCTGGCCGACATCATGCCGGGCGCCCTCGACGAACTGGAGGCCATCGGAGGCCGGGGTGGCCAGATGGTCGGTGTCCCCACCGGGTTCCAGGACCTCGACTCGCTCACCAACGGCCTGCATCCCGGTCAGATGATCGTCGTGGCCGCCCGTCCGGCCATCGGTAAGTCGACTTTGGGGCTGGATTTCGCCAGATCTGCCGCTATCAAGCACGGCATGACGACTGTGGTGTTCTCGTTGGAAATGTCCCGTAACGAGATCACAATGCGCCTGCTGTCGGCCGAGGCGCGGGTGGCGTTGCACGCCATGCGCTCGGGCACGATGACCGACGACGACTGGGCCAAGCTGGCCCGGCGGATGGGCGAGGTGGCCGAGGCGCCGCTGTTCATCGACGACTCGCCCAACATGTCGATGATGGAGATCAGGGCCAAGTGCCGCCGTCTCAAGCAACGCAACGACCTGCGGTTCGTCATCATCGACTACCTGCAGCTGATGTCCTCGCCGAAGAAGACCGAGAGCCGCCAGAACGAGGTCTCGGAGATCTCCCGGGCCATCAAGCTGCTCGCCAAGGAACTGGAGGTCCCGGTGATCGCGATCTCCCAGCTCAACCGTGGCCCCGAGCAGCGAACCGACAAAAGGCCCATGGTCAGCGACCTTCGCGAATCCGGAAGCATCGAGCAGGACGCCGACATGGTCATCCTGCTCCATCGGGAGGATGCCTACGAGCGAGAGTCGCCCAGGGCGGGGGAGGCCGACCTGATCGTGGCCAAGCACCGTAACGGCCCCACCGCCACGGTCACCGTGGCCTTCCAGGGCCACTACAGTCGCTTCGTCGACATGGCTCCCCACTAGGCGTGCTGACCGGGGACATTGGCCGAGCTCTCTTGTCGACGTCTCCAACGCGGCTGCGGGATTGAGGCTTACGAGGTCAACCGCTCACGCGCGTTGTGACCGGAGCCGGTCGGTCTGACGCCACGTTCGGGCCCGCTGATCTCCGCCCACACCGCATCGAGGGAGAGGCCGAGGACATCGGTGATCGCCGCGATGGTCGGGAAGGCGGGGGTGGCCACGCGGCCCGACTCGATCTTCCGGAGGGTCTCCGGTGAGACACGTGCGTCGAGCGCGGTATCGAGCATCGAGCGCTCTCCTCTGGCCCGACGTAGGAGGGCGCCGAGGCGCCGTCCGCGTTCGACCTCTGCGGGAGTGAGCGGCAACCTGACCATGGCTCCAATTCTAATACCGGTATAGTATGGCCGGTATAGTTATTGGTTGCGCGAGAAGGACGCCGCATGATCGAGATCCTGAGCCCCACCCTGCTGGCCCGAGCAAAAGACACAGGCGCCCTGGTCGCTGACATCCTGCAGACACTGAAGAGCCGCAGCACGATCGGCACGAACCTTCTGGACATCGACCAATGGGCCAAAACCATGATCGTCGAGGCGGGAGCGCTGTCCTGTTACGTCGACTACGAGCCGTCCTTCGGACGCGGCCCGTTCGGCCACTACATCTGCACGGCCGTCAACGACGCCGTGCTCCACGGACGGCCATACGACTACAGGCTTGCCAACGGCGATCTGCTGACACTCGACCTCGCCGTCTCCAAGGGCGGAGTCGCCGCGGACGCCGCCATCAGCTTCATCGTGGGCGACGCGAAGTCCCCGGAGAGCGTCGCGATGATCAGCGCGACCGAACGCGCGCTGGCCGCGGGGATCGCCGCTGCCGGGCCCGGAGCCCGTATCGGCGACATCTCCCATGCCATCGGCACGGTCCTCAGCGAGGCGGGGTACCCGATCAACACCGAGTTCGGAGGTCATGGCATCGGATCGACGATGCACCAGGACCCGCACGTTTCGAACACCGGACGGCCTGGCCGTGGATACAAACTGCGCCCTGGGCTGCTGCTGGCACTGGAGCCGTGGGTCATGGCGGACACCGCCGAACTTGTCACCGACGCCGACGGGTGGACACTCCGAAGCGCGACAGGCTGCCGGACAGCACACAGTGAGCACACGATCGCCATCACCAACGACGGAGCCGAAATCCTCACCTTGCCGAAGCAGGCGTAGCCGTGAGGTCGGAGCCCCGTGTTCCTCTTCTCCGAGCACCGCATCGCGAGTCGTTGGTGCGAAAGGCTGCCGATACGTCAACGCTGCCCTGACTCCCCGACACCGTCTCAACGTCGCTCGTCTCGTCGACGGCGGGTGGCCGACCGGCGAGATCGCGGCCCGGAGTCGCGGTGATCCCAGTCCTGGTGGTCGAACTTGCGGGTGTCGCGAGGCTCGACGTAGGGCTCCTGCTCCTCCGGCTGTCCCGCCTCGATGGCGCGTCCGCGGACGAGTTCGGCGTCGAACTCCACGCCGAGCAGCACCGCGACGTTGGAGATCCACAACCAGATGAGGAAGACGATGACCCCCGAGAGGGCGGCGTAGGTCTTGTTGTAGGAGCCGAAGTTGGCCACGTAGAAGCCGAACGCGGCGGAGGCGACGATCCACAGCACGACGGCGAGGGCGCTGCCGGGGGTGAGCCAGCGAAAGCCCGGGTGCCGGACGTTGGGCGCCGCCCAGTACAGCAGGGCCAGGGTGCCCATCACGATGGCGATCAATACCGGCCACTTGGCGATGTCCCAGACGGTCAGCGCGCCCTGGCCGACTCCCAGGACCTTGCCCGCCTGCTCGGCGAGCCCACCGGTGAACACGACCGCGACCGAGCCGGCCGCCATCAAGATCACCAGGACGGTGGTGATGGCCAGGCGCAGTGGCAGGGTCTTCCAGACGGGTCTGCCCTCGGGTATCTCGTACATGACATTGGCGGCCCGTATGAAGGCGCCGACGTACCCCGAGGCGGACCAGAGGGCGACGGCGATGCCTGTGGCGGTGGTGATCCCGGCCGCGCGCTGGTTGCTCTGCAGGGCCTGCAGCACGGTGTCGAGGATCTGCCTGGCAGGTCCCGGGGCCAGAGCTCCGAGATTGTCGATGAGGGGCTTGGTGGCGGACTCACCGAACAGGCCAAGCAGCGAGACCGCGGCCAGCAGCGCCGGGAAGATCGACAGCACCGCGTAGTAGGTCAGCGCGGCGGCCCAGTCGGTCAGGTTGTCCTGCTGAAACTCCTTGGCGGTCCGTTCGAGCACCGCCCACCACGACCGTCTGGGCAGCTCTGTGGGGCTTTCCGGGGCCGCCTGGCCTCCTGCCGCACGGTCGGAGCCGGTGCTCGGGCTTCGGGTGTCGTGGTGTGACATGGGGTACCGCTTCCGTCGGAGCACCGCCATCCCGGGGGTGGGGGCGGCGGTGGTCGAATCTGTCCACTGGTGGTCGATGGCGGAACGGGCCTGCTCGTGCGCTCCGTGGCCGGTCTCCTTGGCTGCCGGGCCGAGGGCCTGGGCCGCCTCCCGCACCGCTCTCCCGACCGGCTGGATCACTCCGTCGGCCTGCTCCATGAGCTGCGCCGCCGCGCGCTTCTCGGCCTTGGTCCTGGGCATGAGGACCACCGGCCGTCGGCGGGTCGTCCGGCGTGCTCCGCATCGCCTGCCGCGGGGCGTTATGCACCATCTCGACAGCCCGTGTCGGATGCCGTGTCCCGTATGCCGCCCGCGGCGTACGAAGCCTGCTGCCCGGACCGGGTGGGCGGTGTGGGACGGGATTCCCATCAGCCGCTCGCCGTCCTCCGTCGGCGACCTTCCGCGCCACTCCGGGCACCGGCGAGCCGAGGTTCGCGACCTCACTCATCGGTGCCCTCCAAAGGTTGCGTGTCTTCGACCGAGCGGCCGACTGCCCCCGCAACCCCTCCACATTCCGTGAGACATGCGGAAGTTTTTAAGATCTACAACTCCCGGGGCTTTTCGATCACTGGCGACCCCTGGGAGCGCCCTTGACACGGTTCGCGCGGCACTTGGCCGAGCGGTCATCTCCGGCGGCATCGAAGATCTGCTCCGGCTCAACGCGAACAAGCAGGTCACACACCCTCGACATGGATGTTTGCCCACTAGTGGGCGGGTAAGGGCTCGCTCGTAGATGAAAGCGGAGCATGACGTACTTCGACGAGCGGCACCGGTACGAGACGCTCACCCGGAGCTCGGACTCCGCTCCGCGAAAGAGAAGGAGCTTCATGGCCACATCGAGGGGAACCGATGTGACGTCGCGAGTGCCCGGCCATGAACCCGGCGCGCCGCAGGGCATCGGCCCGCGGCGAACCGCCCGGCGGATCAGTGGCGCCGACGTTTTTCCCGCCGGCCGCGCCCTTGCCGGCGCGAGCCGAGGAGCAGGGCGCGCCTGACGCGGTGTTCGGGGCGGTGCGGTCACCGCCGGAACAGACCGGCGGACGTGGCGCGGGCACTCGGATATGGCGAGGAGGAGACAGGACAGGGCTGAGACCGACAGGTGATCACGGTTTTGCCGTGTGAAAGGCCGTGATCACCCCAAGCTCGAATCACGGGGGCGGGGAAGATGAGTGCTGTCGCGGTGATCGTGATCGACATGCTGAACCCCTACGACCACGAGGACGCGGACGAACTGCAGAAGAGCGTCGAGCAGATCATGGAGCCCCTGGCGGAGTTGATGAGGCGCGCCCACCGGCATCGGGACGCCCAGCTGGTGGTCGTCAACGACAATCACGGAGACTTCACCGCCACGGCTGAGGACCTGCGGCGGCGCGCCCTGGAGGGCCGCCGTCCCGACCTGGTCGAGCCCGTGCTTCCCCCGGCCGACTGCGCCTTCATAGCCAAGGTGCGCCACAGCGCGTTCTTCGGCACGCCACTGGAGTATCTGCTGCGCCGCGAGGAGATCGAGACCGTCGTGCTGGCGGGCCAGGTGACCGAGCAGTGCGTGCTCTACAGCGCGCTGGACGCCTACGTGCGCGAGTTCTCCGTCCGGGTGGCCTACGACTGTGTGGCCCACATCCACCCCGACCTCGCCGAGGCGGCGTTGCGGATGATGGAGCGCAACATGCGCGCCGACCTCCTGCCGGCCGACCGCTGTCTGGGGTGAGGGGTTCTACCCGCGCCCTCCCCGGCCCTTCACCCGGCGGGGAGGTCGGCTCGCGAACCCGCGTGTCATTTTCGCACCGGCGATGAGACCTGGATCGCCCGCGCCAGAGCCGGCGTCACATTCGTCGCACGGTGGGGCGCACCGAAGCCGCGGTGATTCACCCAGTACGGCGGCACGACCAGGGACGAGAGCCGTCCGGGCCCGTACGGTGCTCGGGAGCCCGCCGCCCCGGCAGAGGATTTCTACTCGATCGGGTGATGTGGCACGGTCTCGGGATCGTTGAGGATGGGGATCACGCGGCCTACGGGCTTTGGCCGGGAGGGGGCCATCACATGAACCAGCAGCGGTTGGAACTCGTGCGTGAGGAGTGGCGTGAGTTCTTCGACACCATGACACGCGACCACGAGGGCGCCCAGGTGACGATCGAAGTGATGAACCAGAACTTCGGGGACCTGCTGGAGGTCGAGAAGCTACCGCTGGCCTACCTGGAGTACGACCCCAAGGACGATCAGTTCTCGGTCGGAGCGGGAGGCCGTGACGGGCGCTATCCGGTGGTGCTGCGCCATGCCATCGACCACCCGCAGAGAATCCTGGCCGACACCCTGCAGCAGGGCACGGTGCGAGCGTTCGACGTCTTCGACGCCGAGGGAGGGCAGACGATCGTGACCCTCCACCTGACCTCGGCCCCCTCGGCGTAGCCACGCACTCCCCGCGCCCGGGAGACGACCGCCCGACGCGCTACTCCAGCGCGGCATCGAAGCGGTCGGCCAGCGCGAGAAACGCGTCGTCCCAGCCGCTGGAGCTCGCGACCTCCTGGAGCCGTCCGGTCGGTGCGAACAGCGTCACGAGCCCGTGCGGGATCCGGCCGCCCGCGCCGATCCGGGCGATCGCGGCGTCGATCTCCGCCAGAGCCGCGTCCGCGTTCTCCCAGGAGGACCAGGCGAAGTCGTTGTCGGGCTGGGCGAGGAGCACGCGCACCTCGCCGAGCACTCGCAGGAGATCCGGATGTGGCGTCATGGTCACAGTCTGCCCGAGTGCTCTGGTACCCAACGACCTCCGCGAACTTGTCGGTACAGGAGGAAAGGGCAGCGAACGCATCGTTGCGGCATCCCTTTCCGGCCGAGGCCGACATGCCGTCCTGGCGGCCTCGGCCCGGTGCCCACGACAGGACGGGCCGTCACGGAGAGACGCTGGAACGAGGCCCGTGGGCGGGGATCACGGAACCAGGACGATCTTTCCGGTGGTGCGGCGGGTCGACAGGAGTTCGTGCGCCTTGGCCACCTCGGCCAGTGGCAGCGTCCGGTCCACGTGGACCCTGAGCCGACCCGACTCCGTCAGGGCCACCAGCCGCGACAGGTCGGCCGCCGAGGGACGCACGTTCACCACCGCGAGCCGCACCCCCAGCTCGGCCGCGCGTTCCCCGGTGATGCCCAGGTTGCCCCCGAGCGCGCCGACGAGCACGCCGCCGGGCTTGAGCGCGGAGGCGGAACGCTCTCCGTAATCGCCGCCCACCAGGTCGAACACCACGTCCACCGGCTCGGTCTCCGTGACGAAGTCGGCGGTGGTGTGGTCGATCAGCGTGTCCGCGCCGAGTTCGCGCAGGAGGTCGTGTTTGGCGGCCCGGGCGGTACCGGTGACGTGCGCGCCCCGAGACGCGGCGATCTGGACGGCGAGATGGCCGACCCCTCCGGCGGCGGCGTGAACGAGCACCCGCTCACCTCCGCTCAGGCGGGCGATGCCGACCAGTGCCTGCCAGGCGGTCAGGCCGGCCAGCGGGAGTCCGCCCGCCTCCTCCACGGGCAGGGTGGCCGGCCTGTGGACGATCTCGTTGGGCGAGGCGAGCACATAGTCGGCGTAGGCGCTGCCGGCACCGGGGAAGGCGAGCAGGCCGAGCACCTCGTCACCGGGGGCGAACGCGGACACGCCGGGTCCGACGGACTCGACGGTACCCGCGACGTCCCAGCCGAGAACGAAGGGCGGCGAGCCGAGCAGCGGGTAGGCGCCGGAGCGGACGGCCCCGTCGACCGGGTTGACCCCGGCGGCCCCGACCCTGATCAGGACCTGCCCGTAATCCGGTTCAGGCCGGTCGACCCGGGCGACGCCGAGTACGGACGGGTCACCGAAGACGGACTGGGTGATGGCGCGCACTGTGATCTCCTTTGCGGGAAGTTCGTCGAGATCAATCGTCCGCGATACCGGTATCTCTTTGTAAGAAGGCACCTTTGAGATATATAGGTACCTTGTGGAAACTATTTCTGGCCTGCGAGAACGTGGTGCCGTAGACGCCTACCTACGGGAGTGCGGCTCGCGGAAGGTGCTGGAGGCGATTGCCAACAAGTGGACCTGCCTGCTGGTGGACGCCCTGCGGGATGGCCCGGTCCGGTTTGGTGTGCTGCGTCGCAGGCTCGACGGGATCACCCAGAAGAGCCTCACCCAGTCTCTGCGGAACATGGAACGCGACGGGATGGTGATCCGCACCGTCTACCCGACGATCCCGCCCCGGGTGGAGTACGAGCTCAGCGCGCTGGGCCGCAGCGTGATCATGCTGATGGAGGGCATCAAGAGCTGGTCCGAGGAGCACATGCCCGAGATCATGGCCGCCCGTGACGCCTATGACCTCCGCACGGGTGAGGAACCCCGGCCCGTACGGGCGGACTGAGCGGTGACCGGGCCGGCACCCTCCCGGTGCTCGGGCCGAGGCGAGGTCAGAGGACCGGGCGGACGTGGGTGACGAGGCGGCCCTCGTCGAAGACGTGGATGGCGATCTGCGGCGGCAGGTCGTAGTCGACCGGGACCGGGATGTCGAGTTCCTGGTCGAGCAGCAGCGTCGAGACCACACCGGGAGCGACCGAGAGCGGCAGGCCGGCGAAGGTGGTGCTCGCCGCGGTGTGGGCGTGGCCGACGATGACGGCCGCCACCTGTGGGTACTGCTGCACGATCTCCTCCAGCCGCTCCGGGTTCCGTAGCCGGATCGCGTCCACGTACGGGACGCCCAGCGACACCGGCGGGTGGTGCATGCCGATGATGGCCGGGGTCTCCGGGCTCTCGGCGAGCACGTCCCGCAGCCAGGCGATCGTCTCGTCCTCCAGGAAACCCTCCGGCCGGCCGGGGACGCTGGAGTCGCACAGCGCGACGGTGAGCCCGTCGAGCCGGAGAACCTGGTTGACCGGCCCGTCGCCGTCCTCGTCGAGCATGACCTTGCGGAACGCCGAACGGGCATCGTGGTTGCCCGGACAGATGATCGTCGGGTGGCGCGTGGTCAGCAGCTCACGCGCGATCTCGTACTCCTGGATCAGGCCGTTGTCGGCGATGTCGCCGGTCACCACGACCGCGTCCAGAGGGCCGGGAAGGTTCTCCAGGTGCCGCATGACGGATCGGGTCCTGTCGATGCTGCGGGGAGAACCGTCGATGTGGACGTCACTTACATGCGCCAGGATCAGCATCACTCAAGAGTGGCACATCAACTTTCCGCCGAGTATGTCGAACTCCTCGCGAAAAAGAAGGCGGAAACAAGCCGTGGCCCGTCCCTGCCCCACGCGAGGGACGGACCGCGGCGGATCGTGATCACACCCTGTCCGCTACTCCCACCGGAACAGTCGGGTGGCCAGTCCAGCCGTGACCAGCAGGGTCGCCGCCACCACCACCAGGTGCAGTGGCTGCGGCGCGTGCCCCGCCCACGTGTCGCGGAGCGCCGTGGCGAACGGCGCCATCGGCAGGAAGTCACCGACCTGCCGCACCAGGTCCGGCATGAACTCCCTGGGAACCCACATCCCGGACATGAACAGCAGCGGGAACATCAGCAGCGAGCCGATGCCCGGCGCGGACTTCGCGCTGGGCGCCAAGGCGGAGATCAGCAGCCCCAGGCCGAACATCGAGGCCGTGCCGAGCACGAACACCCCGGCGAAGGCCAGGAGGTTCCTGGGCGGGGTCAGGCCGAGGACGAGGCCGCCGAAGCCGATCAGGAGGATGGTGGCGATGATCGCCACCGCGAGGTTGTTCACGACCTGGGCGACCAGCAACCGGACCGGGCTGACCGGGGTGGTGGACATCCGGCGCAGCACACCGCTCTCCCGGTAGCTCACCAGCGTCGCCGGCAGGGTGGTCAGTGCCATCGTCACCACGGCCAGGATCACCATCATGGTGGGAAAGTGAGTGTCGATGATCCGCTCTCCGCCCATCTCGGGAGGAGCCTCCTGAAGTCCGGCGGTGCTGCCCAGCCCGAGCAGGAGCACGAGGGGGAGCAGTACCGCGAAGATCGGGCCGGCGGGGTCCCGCAGGAAGAGCTTGAGCTCGGTCAGGATCATCTTGTTCATCAGGAAAGCTTCTTTCCGGTGAGGCCCAGGAAGGCGTCGTCGAGATTGGCCTGCTCCACGCGCAGGTCGGCGGGTACGACATGGGCGGCGGACAGGGCGGTCGTGATCGCGAGCAGCAGGTCACCGGTACCGGTGACCGTGATCTGCCCGCCGCTCCGCCTCATCTCGGTGACCTCGGGCAGTGCCTTGAGCACCGAGTCGTCGAACGGCTGGGAGGGCCGGAACCTGACGGTCTGCTGCCCGCCGACCCTGGCGATCAGGCCCGCCGGGCTGTCCAGCGCGACCAGCCGGCCGGAGTCGATCAGCGCGAGCCGGTCGCAGAGCCGCTCGGCCTCCTCCATGAAGTGGGTGACCAGCAGGATCGTCACACCGTCATCGCGCACCCGCTCGATGAGCTCCCAGGTGTCCCTGCGGGCCTGCGGGTCCAGGCCCGTGGTCAGCTCGTCCAGGATCGCCACGCGAGGATTGCCGACCAGGGCCAGTGCTATCGAGAGCCGCTGCTGCTGGCCGCCGGAGAGTTTCCCGTAGGGCGTGTCACGCTTGTCGGCGAGCCCGACCCGTTCCAGGAGTTCGGCCCAGTCCGCGGGGGCCCGGTAGAAGGACGCGTACAGGTCGAGCGCCTCCCACACCCTGAGCTTCCCCGGCAGCGTGGAACTCTGCAGCTGGACGCCCAGCTGTTCCCTGAGCTCGGTGCCGGTGAGGCCGCCGAGCACGCCGACGGTTCCGGAGTCGGGGACGCGCAGGCCGGCGACGCACTCCACGGTGGTCGTCTTGCCGGCTCCGTTGGGGCCGAGAACGCCGAAGATCTCGCCCTCTTCGACGGTGAACGAGACGTCGTCCACCACCAGCCGGTCTCGGTACTGCTTGCGGAGGTTGCTGACCTCGATGACCTTCATGCCAACCGACGCTAGAAGCCGTGCCGCGCGGAGAGAATCCGCCTGGACCCCTGGCGGGGGCGGGCCAGGCACCCGGCAGGGGTGTGGCTACCTCCACCCCCGGACGGCGTCCGCCACCACTGGGCACATCCGGAGACATCATCGAGACTTGACACATGAGGACGTACGCGGTGGCGGTCGGCAAGGCACTGGTCCTGGGGGCGATGGCACTGGTGGACATCGCCCTGGTGGCGCTGACCCTGTTCGCGTTCCTGCTGACGTTCGGGTTGGGGATGATCTTTGTGTTCCCTCCGACGGCCCGGCTGATCAGGTACCGTACGGCGTTCGCCAGGAGGTTGACCGGCACCTGGCTCGGGACCGCGGTGCCGGCGCCCTACCTGCCGCCGCCGCTGCCGGCACGACCCCAGCCCGACGGGTGGTACCGCCACGAGCGCCAGCTCTACAAGACGCCGCGCTGGCCCGACTGGAACAACCGCTGGAAGTGGATGTTCGGCGACCCGGCCACCTGGCGGGACGGGCTCTGGCTGTTCCTCAACCCGGTGGTCGCGGCCGCTCTGTTGCTGCTCCCCCTCACCCTGGCCACAGGCGCCGTCCTGGCGTCACGGTCCGCGGTGCCGGCGGCCGTGCCTCCGCTCCTGGGGTGCGCCGCGGTGGTCGCGCTGATCGCGTTGCCCCACCTGCTGCGGGGATACGCCTGGTGGAACCACCTGTTGCTCTCCCCCACGGCCAAGTCCGTGCTCGCGGGGCGGATCCAGCGGCTCGACCAGGCGCGCCTGGCGACGGTCGACTCCCAGGCGTCCGAGCTGCGGCGGATCGAGCGCGACCTGCACGACGGTGCGCAGGCGAGGCTTGTCGCGATGGGCATGACGCTGGGCGCGGTCGAGGAACTGATGGACAAGGATCCGGCGGCCGCCAAGGCCCTGCTCGGCAAGGTCAGGGAGGCCTCCTCCATGGCGCTCGTCGAGCTGCGTGACCTGGTCAGGGGCATTCACCCACCGGTCCTGGCCGAGCGCGGCCTCGGTGACGCGGTGCGCGCCCTGGCGCTGGACAGTCCGCTGAAGGTCACGGTCACCGTGGACCTGCACGCCCGCCCGGACTCGCCCGTCGAGTCGGCCGCCTACTTCTCGATCAGCGAGCTCCTCACCAACGCGGCCCGCCACGGTGGTGCCGAGCGGGTGTCGATCGACATCAGCAGCCATGACCACGCGCTGCGCGTCGTGGTCACCGACGACGGCGAGGGAGGCGCCGACCCGTCGCTGGGCAGTGGCCTGCGGGGCATCGAGCGCAGGCTGGCGGCCTTCGACGGGGTGCTCGCGGTCAGCAGTCCGCGCGGTGGCCCGACGATCGCCACGTTCGACCTGCCCAACGCGCTCGCCGAGAAGCGCCGGGACAGCAGGCCTCTACCTCGGGGGAAGGCCGTCATCGTCGGGATCTGCTGGGGGCTCGGCTGGCTACCGCTCTTCCCGCAGGGGCTGGTGACGATGGTCATGAAGATCATCGACACCGAGCACCTCAGCTGGTTCCTCGCGCTCTACCTGCCCGAGCCCCTGCAGTGGCCGCTGATCGTCTTCAACATCTCCCTGGGTCTCTCCATGTACGCCGCGGGCATGATCATCCCCGCCATGCACTCCAGCCAGCGCCGGTTGGCGGAGGTCGTGCCGGCCCGCCTATGGTTGGGCCGATGAGCCTTAGAGTCGTCATCGCCGAGGACCTCTACCTTCTGCGGGACGGTCTGGTCCACCTGCTCCAGGCCCACGACTTCGAGGTCGTGGCGGCGGTGGAATCGGGGCCCGAGCTGCTGAAGGCGCTGATCGAGCTCAGGCCCGACGTGGCCGTGGTCGACGTGCGCCTCCCGCCCACGTTCACCGACGAGGGGCTCCAGGCGGCGCTGGCGGCGCGCAGGGCCGTCCCCGGCCTGCCGGTGCTCGTCCTGTCCCAGCACGTCGAGCAGCTGTACGCGCGCGAACTGCTGGCCGACGGCTCGGGGGCGATCGGCTACCTCCTCAAGGACCGGGTCTTCAACGCCGAACAGTTCGTCGACGCGGTCCGCCGGGTCGCGGCTGGAGGCACCGCGATGGACCCGGAGGTGATCGCCAAGTTGTTGGCCAGCACCGTCCGGCACCAGCCGCTCGGCGCGCTGACCCCGCGCGAGCGCGAGGTGCTGGAGCTGATGGCCGAGGGCCGCTCCAACGCGGCCATCTCCCAGCGCCTGTTCCTCAGCGAGAGCGCGGTGGGCAAGCACACGGCCAGTATCTTCGCCAAGCTCGACCTGGTCCCCTCCGATGACGACAACCGCCGCGTGCTCGCCGTCCTGACCTATCTCAACGCGGCCCGAGGCTGACTTTCCCAGGCTCGGACCCTGTTTGTCGGTCCCAGCGGATAACGTGCTGAAGGACGGTTTCCGCACGTGGCGGTGCTGTTCAGGACGAAGGGATGATCAGGTGAAGTTCCGGGTTAACCGTGATGTCCTGGCCGACGCGGTGGCCTGGGTGGCCCGGGTGCTGCCGAACCGACCGGCCATTCCCGTGCTCTCCGGGCTGCTTCTGGAGGCCGACGGAGACGATCTCGTACTGTCGGTCTTCGACTACGACGTCTCCGCCCGCGTCTCGATCGAGGCTGTCGTGGCGGAGCCCGGCAGGGCGCTGATTCCGGGCCGGATTCTCGCGGAGATCACCCGCAGCCTGCCCGATGACGCGGTGGAGGTCGCCACCAGCGGTTCCGAGGCGGTTCTGACCTGCGGCAGCGCGGAGTTCGGCCTGTTGACCATGCCGGTTGAGGATTTCCCCTCTCTCCCCGAGATGCCCCCCAAGATCGGTGCCGTCGGCGGCGGGATCTTCGCGACCGCGGTCGGCCAGGTGGCTTCGGCGGCCAGCCGCGACGAGACCCTCCCCATGCTGACCGGCATCCGGGTCGACATCTCAGGCGACGACGTGACCCTGGCCGCCACCGATCGCTACCGCATCGCGGCCAGGGAGTTCGGCTGGCGCCCCGAGCGGCCGGGCACCGCGGCCGCCGCCATGGTGCCCGCGCGGGTGCTCGTCGAGGTGGCCAGATCGTTGCGCGGCGGCGAGGTCTCCGTGGCGCTGGGTGAGGGCATCGCCGGTTTCGAGAGCGTGGGCAGGGCCACCACCGTCCGCCTGCTCGACGAGCAGTTCATCGACTACCGCGCGCGGCTGACCGACGACTGGTCGATCCGGGCCGACCTGCGGGTGGCCCCGTTCGTCGACGCGATCAAGCGGGTCGCGCTGGTCGCCGAGCGCAACACCCCGATCCGGCTCTCCTTCGGCCAGGGGCAGGTTCTCATCCAGGCGGGCGGTGGCGACATCGGTCGCGGCACCGAGGTCGTCGACGCCGAGTTGTCCGGTGACGATATCCAGATCGCCTTCCAGTCCCACTTCCTGCTCGACGGCCTGAACGGTGTCGAGACCGAGTTCGTCCGGCTCAACATGGAGTCGCCGAGTCGCCCGGCCCTCATCACCGAGGTTCCCGGCGATGCCGACCCCGCCTTCCGCTACCTGGTGATGTCCCTGCGCCTGACCTGAACGCCTCCGTGTCCGGGCACACCGGGTGCTCCGGGTACCTGGATCGGGCCGCCCCGCCGGCCGCCCAGAGGGCTTCTCACAGTGCGGGCCCCGCCCCCCGGCCGGGGGGGGGGGCGGTGGGGAGGGGGCCCCGCT
>NZ_JBFAOJ010000085.1:0-41277 GCF_040675205.1 Streptosporangium sp. NPDC049644
GCTCGGCCCCTTTCAATCGCGGGAGGTCAGCGTGAGCCAGCAGGACGACGAGCCCAGGTTGAACATCCGCATGCAGGCGGCGTTGCCCGCCGGTCAGGCGGCCTACTACGGGCGCGGCCCGATCCAGCTGAGCTGGAACTTCAACTACAAGGCGGCGGGCGACGCGCTCGGCATCAACCTGCTCGGCAACCCGAACCTGGTGCAGAACGACGCGGCGGTGGCCTGGAAGACCGCCCTGTGGTACTGGAACACCCAGAACGGCCCCGGCACGATGACGGCGCACAACGCGATGGTCAACGGCCACGGCTTCGGCCAGACGATCCGCAGCATCAACGGCGGCCTGGAGTGCGACGGCAGGAACCCGGCGCAGGTGCAGAGCCGGATCAACGCCTACCAGAGCTTCACGCAGATCCTCGGCACCACCCCGGGCGGCAACCTGAGCTGCTGACCGGCGTCGAGACGTCCCGCCGGACGGTGACCACCCGTGTGCGACCCACACGCGTGACACGAAGGGCGCGGCCCACCGGCCGCGCCCTTCCCGCGTTCGTTTTCCTCCGGGCCCGCCCGGCCGCCGCGAGCGGCGCCGGGTCAATCCGCCGACAGGACCAGCCCGCTGGTCGGCACCCCCGTGCCCGCGGTGACCAGCACGTTGCGTACCGAGGCGAGCTGGTTGGCCGAGGTGCCGCGGATCTGCCTGACGGCCTCGGCGATGCCGTTCATCCCGTGGATGTACGCCTCGCCGAGCTGGCCGCCGTGCGGGTTGACCGGCAGGCGGCCGTCGATCTCGATGCCGCCGTCGGCGACGTAGTCGCGGGCCTCGCCGCGCCCGCAGAAGCCCAGCTCTTCCAGCTGGGTGAGCACGAACGGGGTGAAGTGGTCGTACAGGATGGCCGCCTGCATGTCCGAGGGCCCGAGCCCGGACTGCTGCCACAGCCGACCGCCGACCACCCCCATCTCCGGCAGGCCCGTCATGTCGTCGCGGTAGTAGCTGGTCATGGTCATCTGGCCGGCGCCCGCGCCCTGGGCGGCGGCGGCGATCAGCGCGGGTGACCTGCGCAGGTCCCTGGCCCGCTCGGCGGAGGTGACCACCAGCGCCACCGCGCCGTCGCTCTCCTGACAGCAGTCGAGCAGGTGCAGCGGCTCCGCGATCCACTTCGACGCCTGGTGCTCCTCCAGTGTGATCGGGCGCCCGTGGAACCAGGCGGCCGGGTTGGTGGCGGCGTGCCTGCGCATGGCCACCGCCACCCTGCCGAAGTCCTCGGAGGTGGCGCCGTAGGCGTGCATGTAGCGCCGGGCGAACATGGCGACCCAGGCGGCCGGGGTCATCAGCCCGTACGGCAGGTGCCAGCTCAGGTCCAGTCCGTGGGACGTGGGCTCGCCGCCGATCCCGGGGTTGGGCTGGCCGAACCTGCGTCCGGAGCGCTCGTTGAACGCCCGGTAGCAGACCACGGTCTCGGCGACCCCGGTGGCCACGGCCATCGCCGCGTGCAGCACGGTGCCGCAGGCCGCGCCGCCGCCGTAGTGGACGCGGGAGAAGAACGACAGGTCGCCGATGCCCACCTCGCGGGCCACCGAGATCTCCTGGTTGGCGTCCTGGGTGTAGGTGACGAGGCCGTCCACGTCCGAGGGCGCCAGGCCCGCGTCGTTGAGCGCCGCGAACACGGCCTCGGCGGCGAGCTGGAGCTCGGACCGGCCCGACTGCTTGGAGAACTCGGTCGCGCCGATGCCGGCGACGGCCGTACTCCCGGAAAAGGAGACCACGCTGGTGAGGGCCTTTCTACGGGAGGGCGAACCTGACGGTGCCCGAGGCGTGGTCGCCGAGGCTGACCCCGCCCCGGACCTCGACCGTGAACTCGCCGTCCTCGCAGGCGAGGACGGTACCGCTGAAGACCAGCCGGTCGCCCGCGTACGCGGGGACGCCGAGCTTGACGTTGATGCCGCGGATGATCGCCTCGGGTCCGGCCCAGTCGGTGACGTAGCGCTCGACGAGGCCCATCGTGGTCAGGATGTTGAGGAAGATGTCCTTCGACCCCTGTGCCCTCGCGCCCTCGACGTCGTGGTGGACGGGGGTGAAGTCCATGGTCGCGAGCGCGGTCGAGACGACCACGGTGGGGGTCAGCTCGATCGCGAGCTCGGGGAGGACGGCTCCGACCCGCACCTCGTCGTCGGTAAGTGTCCGCATCACGCCTCCCGGGGGACCCACATGGGCAGGATCAGCTCGTCGTCCATCTGGCGATACGTCAGGCGCACCGGCATACCGATACCCACCCGCGAAGGGGCGCAGTCCACCACGTTGCCCACGATCCGCACACCTTCCGGCAGTTCCACCACCGCGACCACGAAAGGCGTCCTGATTCCCGGTACCGGAGGGTTGTGGTGGACGACGTAGCTGTAGACCTCGCCCTCACCGCTCGCCGTCACATGCGTGCGGGCGGCCGAGCGGCACGAGGGGCAGACCGGCCCCGGCGGGTGGCGGAGCTCGCCGCAGTCGGCGCACTTCTGGATCCTGAGCTCACCCTCGGCCGCCCCCTCCCAGAAGAAGGCGGTGTCGGCGTTGACCGCGGGTCTCAGCGGGTACGGCCTGCGGGCGGGCGCGTCCTCGTCGTTCCCGCCCGCCGCGGGTGTGCCCTCGGGTGTCGAAAGCGGGTCCTTGCCGACCGCCGACCCGTTCCCGTCCGTCGCGGCCCCGCCCCCGCCGGTCGCGGACGAACCGGTCGCGGACGCGCCCTTGGCGGCCGACGTCCCGTTCCCCGCGGGCTCCTTCGCCCGCTCCCTGGGCCGGAACTTCAGCACCCGGAACAGCATCTCGGCCACCGCCTCGCCGGCCACGTACCAGGTGACGTTCCAGGTGACGAAGTAGCCCTCGCCGAGCGCGGTCCGCTTCGGGCCGGCCAGGCCGGTGAACCGGGTGGCCGGAACCGGGGACTCGCCGAGCCTCAGGTAACGGTGGTAGGTCTGTTCGCAGTTGGTGGCGACCACGCCGGTGTAGCCGTTGCCGTCCAGCATCGCGAGCACGGCGTCGACCGGGGTGCCGGTCTGCCTGCGGTCCCGGTTCACGCCGGGCATGGTCCATACCTGGATCATCGCCGGTGGCGCCACGATCTGCCCGTGCACCCCGGCCGCGGCCGCCGCGGGGTCGGTGTAGATCGGGTTGGCGTCACCCAGGGCGTCGGCCCAGTGCCGGATCATCGGGGCGTTCACCGGGTCCGCCGCCGCGGCACCGAGCACCTCGCCCGCGGCGATCTGCCGCTCGGCCAGGGCGGTGAGCCGCTCGTGCAGGCCGGTGGGCTCCGCCGTCGCGGTCATCGGGGCGGCCTCGGCAGGCTCAGGCCGAGCATGGCGATGAGCTCGCGCTGTACCTCGTTGACACCGCCGCCGAAGGTGAGCACCAGCCCGCCCTTGGCACCGCGGTCGACGCGCTCCATCAGGTCGGCGGTGCCGGGGTCGGACGGGTCGCCGAACCGGGCCAGCACCTCGCCGACGATCCGGCCGACGTCCTGCAGCCGCTCGGAGCCGTAGACCTTGGTGGCCGAGGCGTCGGGGGCGCCCAGCCAGCCGAGGTCCATGTTGGCCGCGACCTGCCAGTTCAGCAGCTCGTTGGTACGGAAGTAGGCGTAGACCTGGCCGAGCGCCCTGCGTACCGCGGGTTCCTCGATCGCGCCGGTACGGCGGGCCCAGGCCAGGAACCGGTCGTAGGTGTGCGCGAT
Source organism: Streptosporangium sp. NPDC049644 (assembly GCF_040675205.1). Taxonomy (NCBI): domain Bacteria; kingdom Bacillati; phylum Actinomycetota; class Actinomycetes; order Streptosporangiales; family Streptosporangiaceae; genus Streptosporangium; species Streptosporangium sp. NPDC049644. The sequence continues at coordinate 3,708 of NZ_JBFAOJ010000085.1, forward strand.
GTTGCCCGCCGGGCCGAGCGTGACCCGCTCGTGGTTGAGCTGGTTGACGATCAGGTCCCAGCCCTTGTTCTCCTCCCCCACCACCATGTCCACCGGCACCCGGACGTCGGAGTAGTAGGTGGAGTTGGTGTGGTGGCGCCCGTCCATGGTCAGGATGGGCGTCCAGGAGAAGCCGGGGTCGGCGCAGTCGACGATCATCATGGTGATCCCCCGGTGCTTCTTCGCGTCCGGGTCGGTGCGGGCGGCGAGCCAGATGTACTGGGAGTAGTGCGCGCCCGAGGTGAAGATCTTCTGCCCGTTGACCACGTAGTGGTCGCCGTCGCGGACCGCGGTGGTGCGCAGCGACGCCAGGTCGGTGCCCGCCCCCGGCTCGCTGTAGCCGATCGCGAAGTGGCACTCCCCGGCCAGGATGCGCGGCAGGAAGAACTCCTTCTGCGCCGCCGTGCCGTACTGCATGAGGGTCGGCCCGACGGTCTGCACCGTGATGATCGGGTACGGCACCTCGGCGCGGGCGATCTCGTTGGCGAAGATCTGCTGCTCCAGCGGGCCGTACCCGCCGCCGCCGTACTCCTTGGGCCAGCCGAGGCCGAGCTTGCCGTCGCGGCCGAGGTTGCGGCAGTGCTCCATGTAGGCGTGGCCGAACGGGTCGGTGGAGATCTTCTTGCGGTCGGCGGCGGTGAGACAGGTCTGGAAGTACTCGCGCAGCTCGGCGCGGAGCCGCTGCTGCTCGGGAGTCAGGTCGATCAGCATCAGACGAGCGCTCCGATCATGTCGAGCCGGGCTTCCACCCCGCCCAGCAGGTGGGCGTGGTGCTTGCCCCAGGCGAAGTAGCGGTGCAGCGGGTAGGTCACGTCCACGCCGATCCCGCCGTGCAGGTGCTGGCAGGTGTAGAGCGCCCGCAGCGCCTGGTCGGTGACGGTCAGCGCGCCGACGGCCAGGTCGGCGTCGGCCTCGGCATCGGCCCCCTCGGCCAGCCGCCACGCCCCTGACCAGACGGCCACGTCCAGCGCCCGGCCGGCGATGTAGACGTCGGCGATCTGCACGGTGACCGCCTGGAACTCGGCCAGCGCCCGGTCGAACTGCCTGCGCGTCCTGATGTACTCGGTGGTGAGCGCCAGTGCTCCGGCCAGCACTCCGGAGGCGACCGCGATGTTCCCGGCCAGCACCAGCCTGCGCAGGCCGTCGGCCGCGACACCGTCCTCGGCGCCGACGAGCTCGCCGGGAGTGCCCGCCAGGCTCAGCGCGGCGGCCGGCTCACCGGTGGCGAGCGTCACCCGGTGCTGTGTCGTCTCGGCGGGGTCCACCAGGAACAGGCCGACGCCCGTCCCCGTGGTGGCCGGAACGAGGATCCTCGCGGCCTGGGCCGCGTAGGGCGTCGTGGTCTTGGCGCCGTGCAGCACCCAGCCGGAGCCGTCCTCGCGCGCGGTCGTGGCGGGCGGGGCGCCGAGGTCTCGACCCGGCTCGGACGGCGCGGCGGCCAGCGAGATCTCACCGTCCGCCAGCGGGGCCAGTGCCTCGCGCTGCTCGCGGGAGCCGTACCTGGCGATCACCTGCGCGCTGACCAGGCTCTGCTCCGCGGGGACCGGCGCCACGTGTGCGCCGATCTCCCGCAGGACGACCGCCAGCTCCACCGGACCCAGCCCGGCCCCGCCGGCCTCCTCCGGCAGGCAGACGCCGAGCAGCCCCGCCTGGGCCAGGGATCGCCACAGGGCCGCGTCGTAGGGGGCGCCGCTCTTCTCGTGGGCTTCGAGCCTGGCCGAGGTCACCTCCCTGCCGAGGAGGTCGACCGCGAGCTCGCGCAGGTCGGTCTGGGTCTCGTCAAGATTGAAATCCACTGGCGCTCCAGGGTTGCCGTCGGCCGTGCTGGATGAACTCGTCGTCGATGCCCCGGGCGTCCTCGGGGGTGAGCGGCCGCCAGGACGCCTGCCCGGGTGGACGCCACCAGACGGGGTCGCCGGTGTGCCATGCCTCGGTGGCGAGGATCCGCTTGATGACCTTGTTGGACGCGGTCTGCGGCAGTTCCTCACTGATCCGGATATATCGGGGTATGGCCTTGGGGCCCACGTCCTTCCTGCCGGCCAGGAAGCCCGCGAACGCCTCGGGGTCGAAGCCGTCCCGCAGCACCAGGGCCGCCATCACCTGGTCGCCCGCCGCGGCGTCCGGCACGGGGTAGACGGCCGCCTCGACCACGCCGGGGAACTCGCGCACGACCGCCTCTATCGGCGCGACCGCCAGGTTCTCCCCGTCCACCCGGAGCCGCTCGGTGCCCCGCCCGGCGAAGAACACGTAGCCGTCGGCGTCGGCGTAGGCCAGGTCCCCCGACCAGAACGCGCCCCGCCTGACGCGCTCGCGGTCGGCCTCGGGGTCGTTGTAGTAGCCGTCGAACAGGCCCAGTCCCCGGGTGTTGACCAGTTCCCCGATCGCCTCGCCCGCGTTGAGCAGCCGCCCGTCCTCGAAGACCCCGACCGGGCACCTCTCCCCCGTGGCGGGGTCGCGGATCTCGACCTCCTCGGGGAGCCTGCCCAGACATCCCGGCGGCCCGGACGGGGCGGGGGTGATCGAGATCGCGGTCTCGGTCGACCCGAACGCGTCGATGACGTGGCAGCCGAAGCGCTCCCCGAACCGGCTGACCGCGGTGGCGCTGCCCTCGTTGCCGAACGCGATCTTGAGGGTGTTCTCCGCGTCCGAGGGCTCCGCCGGGGTGGCCAGCACGTAGGAGAGCACCTTGCCCACGTAGTGCAGGTAGGTGACCCCGTAGCGCCTGACGTCGGGCATCAGGCCCGAGGCCGAGAACCTCCGCCGCAGCACCAGCGCCGCCCCCGACGCCACCGCCGGGGCGTACGCGGCCATGATCGCCCCGGAGTGGAAGAGCGGCATCGAGCAGTAGACGACGTCCTGCGGCGACAGCATCGCCGCCAGGCTCGTCCCCGGAACCGCGATCTTCCGCTGCGTGATCTTCACCGCCCTGGGCCGTCCCGAGGTCCCCGACGTGAAGATCAGCATCGTCAGCGCGTCCTCGCGGACCGGGCCCGCCGAAGGGGCGGGTGACGGCCGGGAGCGGGCCGACTCCGGATCGCGGAGCGCGGCGAGGTCGGCCGCGAGGGTGGCGTAGCCGGGCTCGTGCAGGATCAGGTCGACATGGGTCGCGTCCGCGTCGCGGGCGAGTTCGGCGGCGCTCCTGGTGGTGTTCAGCGCGACGATCACGTGGCCGGAGAGCGCGGCCCCGCCCAGCAGGAACAGCATCTCGGGAACGTTGTCGAACAGCACACCGACGTGCAGGTTCCGGCCCCGCGCGTCCAGCAGGGCGGCGCGGGCCCGGCATTCGGCGACGTACTCGCGCCAGCTCCAGGTCCGCTCCTCGAAGAGCAGTCCCGGCCGGTCGTCGTCGGCGCGTCGCGCCAGCAGCCCCGCCAGTGTCTCTTCGGACATTGCGCCTCCCGCCAGGATGCCCAGGCCAGCTGCTCCGAAAAGTAGAACAGATTCTATTCTGTGTCCAGAGCCGGCCGATCACAACACCTCACCGGATAACCGCGATACCGCATATGCCGTGTAAGCGCGGGGCGTCTTTGTGACCGGCGAGTAACCCACCGGAGCATCCGGAAATCAGATAACGTGTTCTCATGCGTACCCCGCATGTGTCCACCGACGTGCCGGTCACCCCGCACGCGGCCGACAGGCCCGTCCCGAGAGACCTCGATCCGGTCACGACCGAGAAGACATCCGGCATGCAGAGCGAACCGGCGTCCACGGGCGTCCGCACCAGGAGCCAGCACCAGCGGCGCAAGCGCATCGTCCAGGCCGCCGCCGCTCTCGCCTCGCGGGGTGGCGTCGAGGCGATGCAGATGCGGACCGTCGCCGAGCGCGCCGGGGTCGCACTGGGAACGCTCTATCGATACTTCCCCTCCAAGATGGATCTCGTCGTCGCCGTCGTGGGCGAGGAGATCGACCTCCTCGAAAGCAGCATCGAGCGCCGCCCGCCCAGCGCCACCGCGGCCTCGGGGCGGGCCGTCGACATCCTGATGCGCGCCACCCGCGGCCTGATGCGCGAGCCCGAGCTCGCCGACGCGCTCATCCGCTCGCTGATCATGGCCGAGGTCGAGACACCGTTCGGCGACCGGATGACCGGACTGCTGCTCCGCGTCGCCGGAGACGACCTCACCGTCGACACCGCCACCGAGGAGCAGTTCGCCCTCGCGGGCTCGCTGTCCAGCATCTGGGTGCACGAACTTCTGGAGATGCTCAGGGGACGCCGCACCTACGAGCAGATCCAGCGGCGCATCGAGATCGCCGCCGAGCGCCTGCTCGCCGATTTCCACCCCTCTCCTTCCGCGTGAAACTAGAACCCGTTACAGTCGCATTGACAGGCGACTAGAGCTACATTCTGGAGCGACGCGCGAGCAGGGCGAGCGGGAGCGGTCGCCCGGTGGCCGCGAGCTCCGAGCCGGCGGGCGAGGAGATCGTATGGGTGCAGTGATCGTCGAAGCCGTGAGAACCCCGATCGGCAGGCGCAACGGATGGCTCGCCGGACTGAAGCCGCAGGCGGTCCTCGCCGCGGCGCTGGGTGGTCTGATCGACCGGGCGGGCATCGACCCCGCCGCCGTGGAACAGGTCTTCGCCGGGTGCGTCACACAGGCCGGTGAGCAGGGCGGTCATGTCGGGCGACACGCCTGGCTGTATGCCGGCCTGCCGTACCAGGCGGGCGTGACCACGATCGACGCGCAGTGCGGCTCCGCCCAGCAGGCCGTGCACCTGGTCGCGGCGCTCATCTCGGCAGGCGTCATCGACGTCGGCGTGGCCTGCGGCGTCGAGGTGATGAGCCGGGCGCCGCTCGGCTCCAACGTGCTGCCCGCCCGGCCCCGGCCCGACGACTGGTCCATCGACCTGCCCGACCAGTTCACCGCGGCCGAGCGGATCGCGCGACGGCGCGGGCTGACCCGCGAGCGGCTGGACGGGTTCGGCGCCAGGTCCCAGCGGCTCGCCGCGACGGCGTGGGCCGAGGGCCGCTTCGACCGGGAGGTCGTCCCGGTGACCGCGCCGATCCTCGGCGAGGACGGGCGGCCCACCGGGGAGACCCGGGTCGTCAGCAGGGATCAGGGGTTGCGCGAGACCACGCTCGAAGGACTGGCCGGGCTCAAGCCGGTGATGGGCGAGGGCGGCATGCACACCGCGGGCACTTCCTCGCAGATCTCCGACGGCGCGGCGGCGGTGCTGCTGATGAGCGAGGAGGCCGCCGCCCGGCACGGCCTGCGCCCCAGGGCCCGCATCCTCGCCCAGGCGCTCGTCGGCGCCGAGCCGTACTACCACCTGGACGGACCGGTGGACGCGACGGCCAAAGTCCTGTCCGCCACCGGGATGACCATGGAAGATATCGATAGGTTCGAGGTGAATGAGGCTTTCGCAGCGGTGGTCTTATCCTGGTCATCGGTGCACAAGCCGGACATGGAACGGGTCAACGTCAACGGTGGTGCCATCGCACTCGGCCATCCGGTCGGCGCGACCGGTTCCCGGCTGATCACCACCGCCCTGCACGAGCTTGAGCGGTCCGACTCCTCGACCGCACTGGTATCGATGTGCGCGGGCGGGGCGCTCGCGACCGCGACCGTCCTGGAGCGCCTTTGATCGGCGCCGGTAAGGAGCAGCACCCTTGAAATCCCGCCGCAGGCCGTACAGCGAGCAGCGTCCGTTCGACACCGGTGGCGGTGTGTGGAGCGTGCCCGTCCCGATTCCCGGCAACCCGCTCGGCTACACCCTGGTCTACGCGATCGAGTCCCCCGCCGGGCCGGTGCTGATCGACGCGGGCTGGAACGCCCCCGAGGCGTGGCTGGCCCTGCGCGACGGGCTGAGCGCGGTCGGCATGGACGTACGCGACGTGCGCGGGGTGGTCGTCACCCACTTCCACCCCGACCACGCCGGGCTGGCCGGGCAGGTCAGGGAAGAGTCCGGCGCGTGGATCGCCATGCACGAGGCCGACGCCGAACTGGTCAGGTTCATGCGGGAGGTCGAGGGCGACGCGCACCGCGACCTCCAGGCCGACATGCTGCGCCGCGCGGGGGCGGGCACCGTCGAGGTGGAGGAGGTGACCGGGAACCGGCCGAAGCCGCCCGCGCTGCCGGACCGCGTCCTCTCCGACGGCGACCTGATCGACCTGCCGGGGCGCAGGCTCCGTACGATCTGGACCCCCGGCCACACGCCGGGCCACGTCTGCCTGCACCTGGAGGACGCCGACCGGCTCTTCACCGGCGACCACGTGCTGCCGGCGATCACCCCGCACATCGGCATCTACCCGTACGACCGGGCGGACGTCGACCCGCTCAGTGACTTCCTGGAGTCGCTGGAGAAGGTGAAGGGTCTGGGCGAACTCGAAGCCCTGCCCGCCCATGAATGGATATTTCCAGACACGGCGGCTCGGGCGGCGGAGATCGGCATCCACCACGAGGAGAAGCTCCAACGGCTGGCCACACTGCTCGCCGAGGCTGCGGAGCCGCTGACCATCTGGGAGATCGCCGGGCGGATGACCTGGAACCGCCCCTGGGAGGACTTTCCTCCCATGCTTCGCGGGATGGCGGCCGGGGAGGCCGCGGCGCACCTGCGCACCCTGGAGGCTCGCGGGATCATCCGCCGCGTGACGGGGGTGGATCCGGTCCGGTTCGCCATACACTAGACATCGGATGTCTGGCGAAACCTGAGGACGGTGCGGAGTGGCGGTCACCGACGCCGCTATCGACAGGATCAAGCAGATGATCCTGTCCGGCGAGCTCGCTCCGGGCAGCAGGCTGCCCAAGGAGGCCGATCTGGCCGACCGGCTCGGCCTCTCGCGCAACTCCCTGCGCGAGGCGGTCAGGGCACTGGCCCTGATCAACGTGCTGGACGTACGCCAGGGCGACGGCACGTACGTGACCAGCCTGGAGCCGAGACTCCTGCTCGACGCCATGTCGTTCGTGGTCGACTTCCATCAGGACGACACGGTGCTGCAGTTCTTCCAGGTCCGCCGGATCCTGGAACCCGCGGCGACCGCCATGGCGGCGACGTACATGTCCGAGTCGGAGGTGGCCGAACTCCGTAAGATCCTCGACGCGCTGCCCATCGACCCGAGCGTCGAGCAGCTCGTCGCCAACGATCTGGAGTTTCACCAGCGCATCGCGGCGGGCTCGGGCAACGCCGTGCTCTGCTCGCTCATCGAGAGCCTCTCCGGACCTACCACCAGGGCCAGGATCTGGAGGGGCCTCACCCAGGAGAACGCCCTGGAGAAGACCCGCGAGCAGCACACCGCGATCTGCGACGCCATCGCCGCCCGCCAGCCGGAGGTCGCCCGTGCCTGGGCGACCGTCCACATCGCCGGCGTCGAGGACTGGCTCCGCAACGCCCTCGCCTGACCGGGTCCACCACCGGTTTCCCACCCTCGTCACGGGGGCCGGCCCAGGTGAGAGCGGTCAGCTCGCGTGCTTACGCCGACGAGGAACCTTGGCAAGGTCACGACAACGAGCCACCAGGTCGTCGATTTCCGGCAGGTTCGGACAGGCGCCGTCATCGTCACAACAGGCGGGTTTGGTGCGTTCGCCCACAGGTGGCGTGTCCAGCCCGCACGCCTCCCACAGCGAGGTGTAGACATCATGCGTCCGGTTACGCTCGTCATGAGGTCCTAACATCAAAACCCATGAACGGCCCAGGTTTCCAAACGCGACCACGACGCGCATGGCGCCTCTCAAATGCTTGACGCACAACCGGCTCACCGGAATCTCTCCGGTAAGCCGGTACCCGAGGGCCATGCAGCCTCGTGCTTCCAGGTCATTGACGAAAGCGACGAAGGCCTTCAGATCCGCTCCACGCAAAGTCTCAGCCTGCTTCTCCGCGAGAACGGAGAGATAGACCTCAGTCTTCATCGGCGGCTGGTTCGGAGTTCCTGGAACTCCACTCTGCCTTGATCTCTCGCCACGGACGGCCCTCGCCCTGCCTCATCTGCCGAAGACCTTCGGCCAGTTGGTCGTTCTCCAGAAGCCCCCGGTCCTGCAGTCGGTACCAGACCGCCTTGGCAAGATCGCGGGTACGGCCGACCTGGCGCAGATCCTGAACGAGCGTTGCCACGGCGTAAAGACGTTCGGCCTCAAGCATCAATCGGGGTTTTCCCTTGACCTCGACGAGCAGCCCTTCCCTCACCCATGAGCGAACCGTCTTCTCATCAACACCGAGGATCTTCGATGCGACCGTCGCCCGCACCGGCTCGGCATGAACGAGCAGGTCATGAACGACTTCTCTGACCGTGTCACGGGTGTCGGTCTCACGGGTGCTGGCAGCCACTCCGTCCAGCCGCTGCGCTTGATCGAACAAAGCCAGCGCGGCCTGCTCCTCGACCTCTTTCCTGCGAGGGGCCTGTGTTGCACCGGCCACCTCGTGATCGCGCTGCACCGAGATCGCCCGGTGCTTTCGCTTCTTGACCGCTCCCGCCGGAGATTTCCCGGGCTTGGCATCAGCCATGAGGGACCTCCCTTCCCACCTCATGCTACTCCCTGTTTCTGGCTCAAAATCGGGAATCAGCCAGATCGCAGCCTCCCCGCCGGGACATGCTCAGGAGATCAGGCCCTCGGCGGCGAGGTCGGCCCAGAGGCCCTCGGGGACGGGGCAGGCGGTCAGGGCGGCGTTGCGGGTCACCTCGGTGGCGGAACGGGCGCCGACGACGACGGTGGCGACCGCCGGGTGGCGGAGCGGGAAGGCCAGGGCCGCCTGGGGCAGGGTGACGCCGTGCCGGTCGCAGACGGCGGCGATCCGGCGGGCGCGCTCCAGGAGCGGGCCGGGGGCCGGCGCGTAGTCGTAGGTGCCCGACGGGTCGTGGGTGGCCAGCAGGCCGCTGTTGAACACCCCGGCGGCGAGCACCGAGACGCCGCGCCCGGCGCAGAGCGGCAGCAGCTCGTCGGCGCCCGACTGGTCGAGGAGGGTGTAGCGCCCGGCGAGCATGACCATGTCGACGCCGGTCTCGCGGACGAACCGAGCGAGCATCCCCGCCTGGTTCATGCCGACCCCGATCGCCTTGACGACCCCCTGGTCGCGCAGCTCCGCCAGGGCCGGGTACGCCTCACCGACCGCCTGCTCCCAGTGGTCGTCCGGATCGTGGATCAGCACGATGTCGACCGCGTCGAGGCCGAGCCGCGCCAGGCTCTCCTCCAGCGACCGCCGGACCCCGTCGCGGGAGAAGTCCCACACCCGGCGCAGGTCGGCGGGGACGTCGAAGCCCTGCTCATCCCGGCCGAACGGGCCTTCGGCCGGGACGAGCAGGCGGCCGACCTTGGTGGACAGGGTGTAGGAGTCACGGGGCCGGTCCGCCAGGGCGGCGCCGAGCCGCCGCTCCGACAGGCCGAGCCCGTAGTGCGGCGCGGTGTCGAACAGCCGGATGCCCGCCTCGTAGGCCGCGTCCACCGCCGCCCGCGCCACGTCCTCGCCGACCTCGGAGAACAGGTTCCCGATCGGGGCCGCACCGAAGCCGTACCTGCTGACCTGCACCTCTTGCTCCGTTCTGGACGGCTTGATGTTTCTGGTACGGGAGTGATGCTTCTTGGCTCTCGCGCAGTCCGAGGTATCCGCCCGGGTCCGCGCGTCCCGCCCGGAGGAGCGGGACCGCGACACGTCAGTCCTGGGCCTTGCCGCCCGCCAGGCGACTGATCATCAGGGCGACCAGGATGATCGAACCGTAGACCAGCTGCTTCCACTCACCGGGGACGCCCTTCAGGGTCAGGATGTTCTCGACGAGGCCGATCACCAGGACACCGGTGAGCGCGCCGAGGATCGTCCCCTTGCCGCCGTCCATGCTGACGCCGCCGATGACCGCGGCGGCGAAGGCCATGAAGATCCAGCCGACGCCCTGGTTGGCGCTGATGCCGCCCAGGCGACCGGTCTCCAGCACGCCGGCCAGCGCGGCGACGATCCCGCCGATGACGAAGACGACCCAGACCACCCGCTCGACCCTGACGCCCGCCGCGCGGGCGGCGTCGGCGTTGCCGCCGATGGCGTAGAGCGAGCGGCCGACCCGGAAGTAGCCGAGCGCGACGATGGCCACCGCGAAGAGCGCGCCGACGATCCAGATGGCCGCCGGCAGGCCGAGCCAGGTGGCGCTGCCCAGGTAGAGGAACGACTCGGGCAGCTCGAACAGGCTCTTGCCCTGGGTGAGCCCCAGGTGGAGTCCGTGCACGACGATCATCATGGCCAGCGTGACGATGAACGCCGACAGCTGGAACCGCATGATCAGGAAGCCGTTGAAGGCGCCGACCAGGCCGCCGACCAGCAGGCAGAGCGGGATCGCCAGGATGCCGGGCAGCTCCAGGCCGAACCCGTCGGCCGCCACCGGGATGACCAGCATCACGCCGACGGCGGGAGCCATGCCGACCGTGGACTCCAGGGACAGGTCGAACTTCCCGGAGATCAGGATCATCGCCTCGGCGAGCACCACCAGCGCCAGGGCCGACTGCTGCTGAAGCACGTTGGTCAGGTTGCCCGGGGTGAGGAAGATCGGGTCCACGAAGGAGCCGGCGATCAGCAGCACGACGATCACCGGGACCAGGGTGAGGTCGCGGAACCGCCCGAGCTGTATGCGGCGGCCCAGGGGGGCGGCCGACACGGGAGAGGAGGTCTTCGTCGTGGTCATCAGTGGTCGATACCTTCCATCGCCGCCACCAGCTCGTTGTCCGTCCAGCCGCGCGGCACGTTCTTGACGATCCTGCCGTGGAACATGACGAGGACGCGGTCACAGATCCGCAGGTCGTCGAGTTCGTCGGAGACCAGCACGGCCCCCGCGCCCCGGTCGGCCGCGTCCTCCACCGCACCGAGCAGGGAGTGCTTGGCCTTGACATCCACCCCGGCGGTCGGGTTGATGACCACGAGCGCGCGGGGGTCGTCGGCGAGCGCCCTGGCCAGTACCACCTTCTGGGCGTTGCCGCCGGACAGGTCGGCCACCGGCTGGTCGGGCCCCGTCGTCTTGATGTCCAGCTGTTCGATCATCCGGGCACCGTGCTCGCGGCGGCGGGCCGGGGACACCGCGCCGAAGCGGCCGAGCTTGTGGGCGATCGGGATGGTCGCGTTCTCGGCGATCGAAAGCAGCGGGACGAAGCCCTGGTGGTGCCGGTCCTGGGGGACGAACCCGAGCCCCGCGCGGAGTGCGGAGGGCACGTCGCCCTGCTTGATGTCGGTGCCGTTGACGGTCACCGTCCCGGTGTCGGCCCGTTGCAGGCCGACCAGGGTCTCGGCGAGACCGACCTTGCCGCTGCTGCCCGAGCCGGCCAGGCCGACGATCTCGCCCGCGCGGACGTCCAGGTCCACGTTCTGGTAGCGGCCGGCGAGGCTGAGCCCCCGGGTGGACAGCACCACGGGGGCCGAAGGGGCGAGGGGGCGGGTGCGGTACTCGTAGGCGGCGGTGGCCTCGCCGGTCATCGCGTCGACGAGCCGGTCGTGCGGCAGGTCCTCGACCGCGGCGGTGACGATGTGCCGGGCGTCGCGGAAGACCGAGACGCTCTGGCAGATCTCGTACACCTCCTCAAGGTGGTGGGAGATGAACATCATCGTGACGCCCTGCTCCCGCAGGGAGCGCATCCGGTCGAAGAGCCGCTGGATGGCGGGACCGTCGAGCTGGGCGGTGGGTTCGTCCAGGATGATGAACCGGGCGCCGAACGACAGTGCCCGCGCGATCTCCAGCAGCTGGCGCTGCTCGACGCCGAGGTCCCCGGCCATGGTCTCCGCGTCGACGTCCACGCCGTACTGCTCCAGGAGCCGCCGGGCACGGGTGCGCAGGGACCGCCAGTTGATCCTGCCTCGCTCGGTCTGGCGGTTCAGGAAGAGGTTCTCCGCGACGGAGAGCGTGGGGATGATCGTCGACTTCTGGTAGACGCAAGCGACGCGCTGCCGCCAGGCGTCCCGGTCGGCCGGCGGCGGCGCGGGCTGCCCGGCGAAGCGGACCTCGCCCTCGTCGGGGCGCTGCAGCCCGGTGAGGATCGACACCAGGGTGGACTTGCCCGCGCCGTTCCTGCCGATCAGCGCGTGCGTCTCCCCTTCGGTGATGGCGATCTCGGCGCCGTTGAGAGCGGTGGTCGGGCCGAAGCGCTTGGTGATCCCAAGCGCCTCGACCGCCTTGACGGAAGAAGTCATCACTTGACCTGGTTGCCCCAGAGAGCCTGGTCGTCCACGTTCTCCTTGGTGACCAGCGGGGCGGGAAGCTGGTCCTCCAAGCCGTTCGGCAGCTGGATGATCGTGCTGTCGTGGTCGGTGGGGCCGGGCTGGAAGGTCTTGCCGTCGATCGCGGCCTTGGCGTAGAAGAGCGCGTACTTGGCGTAGAGGTCGGCCGGCTGGGAGAGCGTGGCGTCGATCTCGCCCTTGCGGATGGCCTCGAACTCCTGCGGGATGCCGTCGTTCGAGATCACGAAGACGTGCTTGGGGTCCTCCGGCGGCGCGATCAGGTTCTTGGCCTTGAGCACCTGGATGGTGGGGGCCAGGTGGACGCCTCCGGCGTGCATGTAGACGCCCTTGATGTCCGGGTGCTGCTCAAGGCGGGTCTGCAGCATCGAGGCGGCCTTGGTGCCCTCCCACTCGGTCGGCTCGTTGAAGACGGTGATGCCGGGAAACTTCTCCTTCATGCAGGCACCGAACGCCTCGGCCCGGTCGCGGCCGTTGATCGACGAGAGCGCGCCCATGAGCTGGACGACCTTGCCCTTGCCGCCGAGCTTCTCGCCGAGGAACTCGCAGGCCTTGGTGCCGTACGCCTTGTTGTCGGCCCGCACGACCATGTAGACCTTGCCCTTGTCGGGGCGGGTGTCCACGCTGACGACCGGGATGTTCTTGTTCTCCAGGTTCTGCAGCGTGGAGGCGATCGCGCCGGTGTCCTGCGGGGCCATGACGATCGCCTTGGCGCCCTGGCCGGACAGGGCCTGGACGTTGGCCACCAGTTTGGCCACGTCGTTCTGCGAGTTGGTCGGCGGCATCAGGTCGACGCCGAGCTCGGATGCCATCTGCGGGATGTACTTGTTGTAGGAGTTCCAGAAGTCGGAGTCGGCCCGGGGGAAGTCGATCCCGACCTTGCCGCCCGTGGCGCCGGCCTCGCCGGCGGGCTGGGCCGCGCCGGTCCCGGTGGACTCCGACGATCCACAGGCGGAGAGGGTGAACGCGATCGCGAGCAGCGCCGCACCTGTCGCCGCGGGGCGGATTTTCATGCTTTTGCCTCTATTCGGGGGGATGAATTGCTTTTAGAGCGATATCTCATCTGGCGGGATGGCTCCCGCCGTCGATCCGTCGTGACCCGCGCTAGTCCGGGCCGCGGCCGAGGCCTGGGACCCGGTCAGGATCTGGGCCGGAGCCGGAGCCCCTGCATCCCGCCGTCCACGGCCAGGGCCATGCCGGTGGTGGACCCCGCGAGCGGGCTCGCGAGGTAGGCGATCGCCGCGGCGACCTCCGGGGCGCTCACCAGGCGGCCCGTCGGCTGGCGGTTTTCAAGGGCCGCCCGCTCGGCCGCCGGGTCCTCGGCCACGTCGAGCAGGCGCCGCACCCAGGGAGTGTCGGCGGTGCCCGGGTTGACGCAGTTGACCCGGATTCCCTCGCGGATGTGGTCGGCGGCCATCGCCAGGGTCAGCGACTGGATCGCCCCCTTGGACGCGCTGTACAGCGCCCGCTGGGGCAGCCCGGCCGTGGCCGCGATCGAGCAGGTGTTGACGATCGCGGCGTGTGCCGAGCGACGCAGGTGCGGCAGTGCCGCCCGGGTGACCCGGACGACGCCCAGCACGTTGACGTCCAGGACCCTCGACCACTCCTCGTATGAGTTGTCCTCGACCGTCCCGGCGGCACCGATCCCAGCGTTGTTCACCAGAATATCCAGCCCGCCGAGTTGTTCCGCTGCCCGTGAGACGGCCGCGCGGACCGCCTCCTCGTCGGTGACGTCCGCCCTGACCTCGACGAACGGGCCACCGGAGGCATTGATGTCCAGGCAGGCCACCCGTGCGCCCCGCTCGGCCAGCAGGGTGGCGGTGGCCAGGCCGATGCCGGATCCGCCACCGGTGACCAGGGCACGCAGGCCGTCGAACTCAGCCATTGAGGGACCTCCATACCGGACCGTCGGGGTAGGTGTGGTCGGTGATCGACGCGGCGTGCATCGTCGCGCCGAAACCGGGCAGGCTCGGCGCGACGTAGGCGCCGTTCTCGATCACCACGGGATCGACGAAGTGCTCGTGCAGGTGGTCGACGTACTCGATCACCCGGTTCTCCATCGAGCCGCTGACCGCGACGTAGTCGAACATCGACAGGTGTTGCACCAGCTCGCACAGGCCGACCCCGCCCGCGTGCGGGCAGACCGGGACGCCGAACTTGGCGGCGAGCAGCAGGATCGCGATGTTCTCGTTCACCCCCGCGACGCGGGCCGCGTCGATCTGCAGGTAGGAGATCGCGTCGGCCTGCAGGAGCTGCTTGAAGACCATGCGGTTCTGGACGTGCTCGCCGGTGGCGACCGGGATGGGCGCGATGCCCCTGGCGATGGCGGCGTGGCCGAGCACGTCGTCGGGGCTGGTCGGCTCCTCCACCCAGTGCGGGCGGAACTCCGCGAGGGCGCTCACCCAGGCGATGGCGGAGTCGACGTCCCAGCGCTGGTTGGCGTCGATCGCGATGGGGAAGTCGTCGCCGCAGGTGTCGCGGGCGATGCGCATCCGTCGCCGGTCGTCCTCCAGATCGGCGCCGACCTTCAGCTTGATCTGGGTGAAGCCCTCGTCCATCGCCTCCTTGCACAGGCGGCGCAGCTTGTCGTCGTCGTAGCCGAGCCATCCCGGTGAGGTGGTGTAGGCCGGGTAGCCGTGCTCGCGCAGGTGGGCGACGCGCTCGCGCCTGCCGGGCTCGGCGGCACGCAGGATCTCCAGCGCCTCCCGCGGGGTGAGCGCGTCGGTGAGGTAGCGGAAGTCGACCAGCTCGACGAGTTCCTCGGGCGACATCTCGGCCAGCAGCAGCCAGAGCGGCCTGCCCGCCCGCTTGGCCTTCAGGTCCCAGAGCGCGTTGACCACGGCGGAGATCGCCATGTGCATGACGCCCTTCTCCGGGCCGAGCCAGCGCAGCTGGGAGTCGTGGACCATCTCCTTCCAGAGCGCGCCCATGTCCTCGACGTCCCTGCCGAGCACGTACGGCTCCAGCGCCCTGATCGCGGAGGTCTGCACCTCGTTGCCGCGTCCGATGGTGAAGGCGAAGCCGTGGCCCTCGAACCCGTCGTCGGTCCTCAGCACCAGGTAGGCGGCCGAGTAGTCGGGGTCTGGGTTCATCGCGTCGGAGCCGTCGAGCTCCAGCGAGGTGGGGAAGCGGATGTCATGGGTCTCCATCGAGGTGATGCGGTACGCGCCCGCTCCCTCGCTCATGCCTGTCCCGCCGTCTGCCGCTGGGCGCCGAGGCCGTCGATCTCCAGTTCCATGACCTGTCCCGCCCGCAGGTACGGGGTGCCGGGCAGGCCGAGCGCGACGCCGGCGGGGGTGCCGGTGTTGATGAGGTCACCGGGTTCGAGGACCATGAACCGGCTGAGGTAGCGGACGATCTCCGCCACGGTGAAGACCATGTTCCGGGTGTCGCCGTTCTGGCGCCGTACGCCGTCCACCGACAGGCGCAGGCCCAGGGCCTGCGGGTCGGGGATCTCGTCGGGGGTGACCAGCCAGGGGCCGAGCGGGTTGAAGGTCTCGCAGGACTTGCCCTTGTCCCACTGGCCGCCGCGCTCCAGCTGGAACTCGCGCTCGGAGACGTCGTTGGAGATGGCGTAGCCCGCGATCTTGGACAGCGCCTCCTCGTCCGTCTCGACGTAGCGGGCCGTCTCGCCGATGACGACCGCCAGCTCGACCTCCCAGTCGGTCTTCACGCTGTCCCTGGGGATGAGCACCTCGTCGTTGGGGCCGACGATCGTGTTGGGGGCCTTCATGAAGACGACCGGCTCCGCCGGGATCGCGGCGTTCGTCTCCTCCGCGTGGTCGCGGTAGTTGAGCCCGATGCACACGATCTTGCCCGGCCGGGCGATCGGGGCGCCGATCCGCAGTCCCTCGGCGTTCAGCACGGGCAGTTCGTCCCGCTCCAGCGCCTCCCGGACGCGAGCCACTCCCTGCGAAGCGAGGAAAGCCCCGTCGATCTCCGCCTCCGAGATTTCGCGGAGATTACCGGCCCCGTCCAGGACCGCCGGTCGCTCCTGGCCGACGGGTCCCACTCGCAGCAGCTTCACACCGCACCTCTCGTTGATACATCCGATGTCTTATCTCGCGATGCTGAATGATTTCGAACCTTGATGTCAACCCCTCACAGCCGGATACATCCGATCCGTTATCGAGGAGAAACCTCTCCTAACAGGGCAGATGCCAGATAGCCACTTAAGCACGGCCCCTATTCATCGGACTTCCCCGCGTGGACAGGATTGAAGATCATTCCAGGTGTTTGCCGCCGCGACGAGGGTTCAAGCGATCAACTCACTACAGACATCGGAGGATGATGCTTGTTACGGTGGAGTTTCGGTGCCATCTCCTGGAAACAGTCCCGTCCTGTGATCGGAGGAGTTCGTTGCCTCGCCCCCACGACGACGTCCCACCACGGTTCTCCTCGCCGCCGGCACCCCCACCACCGGGCCGTACGGACCCGGTCCGGCGAACGAGGAGCCGGCAGCGGACATGAGACGAGCGGATACACCCGATGACCTGACGCTCTGGTACGACAGACCGGCCACCGACTGGGAGACCCAGGCGCTGCCGATCGGCAACGGCGCGCTGGGCGCCATGGTGTTCGGCGGCGTCGGCGGCGAGCGGATCCAGTTCAACGAGAAGTCCCTGTGGACCGGCGGCCCCGGTTCCGACGGCTACGACTTCGGCAACTGGACCTCCCCCAGGCCGAACGCGATCGCCGAGGTCAGGGCGGAGATCGACCGCGACGGCAAGGTGTCCCCCGCGGCGGTGGCGGCCAGGCTCGGCCGGCCCAGGAGGGGGTTCGGCGCCTACCAGACCTTCGGCGACCTCTGGCTGGACATGCCCGGCACTCCCGGAGCCGTCACCGGCTACCGCCGGGAGCTGAGCCTGCGCGACGCGATCGCCAGGGTCGGCTACACCTCGGACGGCGTGACCTACTCCCGCGAGTACTTCGCCAGCCACCCCGGCAACGTCATCGTCGGCCGGATCTCCGCCGACGAGAAGGGCAAGGTCTCCTTCACGCTGCGCACCTCCTCCCCCCGCTCCGACAGGCGGGTCTCGGTCTCGAAGGGACGCCTGACGGTCCGGGGCGCGCTCGCCGACAACGGCATGAGGTTCGAGTCGCAGGTCCAGGTGATCACCCGGGGCGGCACCCGCACCGACGGCACCGACCGGATCACCGTCGCGGGCGCCGACAGCGCGGTGTTCGTGCTGTCCGCGGGCACCGACTACGCCGACGTCCATCCCGCCTACCGGGGCGCCGACCCGCACGCCAGGGTCACCTCGGCGGTCGACAGGGCCGCCGGGAAGTCGTACGAAAGGCTCAGGTCCGACCACCTGACCGACCACCGGAAGCTGTTCGACCGGGTCAGGCTCGACCTCGGCCAGCGGGCCCCGGCCGTCCCGACCGACCGGCTCCGCGCGGCGTACACCGGTGGCGCCTCGGCCGACGACCGGGCGCTGGAGGCGATGTTCTTCGCCTACGGCCGCTACCTGCTGATCGCCTCCTCCAGGGAGGGGTCGCTCCCGGCCAATCTGCAGGGCGTGTGGAACGACTCGACCAACCCTCCCTGGTCGGCCGACTACCACGTCAACATCAACCTGCAGATGAACTACTGGCTCGCCGAGCAGACCAACCTCGCCGAGACGACCGAACCGTACGACCGCTACATCCGGTCGATGGTCGCCCCCGGGACGAAGACCGCGCGGGAGATGTTCGGGGCGCGCGGCTGGGTGGTGCACAACGAGACCAACCCGTTCGGCTTCACCGGCGTGCACGACTGGGCCACCGCGTTCTGGTTCCCGGACGCGGCGGCGTGGCTGACCCAGCGGATGTACGACCACTACCGCTTCAGCGGCGACACCGAGTACCTGCGCGAGACCGCGTACCCGGTGATGAAGGGCGCGGCCGAGTTCTGGCTGGACACCCTGCACACCGACCCGCGTGACGGCACTCTCGTGGTCTCCCCCAGCTACTCCCCCGAGCAGGGCGACTTCACGGCGGGCGCCTCGATGTCCCAGCAGATCGTCTTCGACCTGCTGACCAACGTCCTGGAGGCGGCGAAGGAGCTGGAGACCGACGAGGCCTTCCAGGCCGAAGTGACGGCCGCGCTGGCCAGGCTCGACCCGGGCATCCGGATCGGTTCCTGGGGACAGCTCCAGGAGTGGAAGGAGGACCTGGACGACCGGGGCAACACCCACCGGCACGTCTCCCACCTGTTCGCGCTGCACCCCGGACGGCGGATAACGGCCGGAACCCCCGAATCCGAGGCGGCCAGGGTCTCACTCACCGCGCGGGGCGACGGCGGCACCGGCTGGAGCAAGGCGTGGAAGATCAACTTCTGGGCGCGCCTGCTGGACGGCGACCACGCGCACAGGATGCTCGGCGAGCAGCTCAGGGGCTCCACACTGGACAACCTGTGGGACACCCACCCGCCGTTCCAGATCGACGGCAACTTCGGCGCCACCTCCGGCATGGCCGAGATGCTGCTGCAGAGCCGGCACGACACCGTCCACGTGCTGCCCGCACTGCCGTCGGCCTGGCCCACCGGCTCGGTCACCGGCCTGCGTGCCTGGGGCGACGTGACGGTGGACGTCTCGTGGCGGGACGGCGAGGCCGACCGGATCACCCTACGGGCGGGAAGGACCGGACTTCTCCGGGTCCGCGCGGACATGATCGGCGGCGGTTACCATGTCCTGGACGACCGGGGTGGCACACTCGACCCGGGCCGCGACGGCGACGTCCTGGTCATCGACGCCCAGGCGGGCAGGTCCTACACGGTCGTCAAGGAGATCACGAGGGACCGCCCCCTTGACGAGGCACCCCTGAGGTAATAGAACACGTTTCAGAAAGTAATCCAACCAAGCGCTTGATCAAGCGCCTGGCGGTTCAGCGTGCCCCGGTGGGAGGCGGGAACATCGGCAGGCCCCGCGCCCGCCACGTCCACGACGGATGTCCCGCGAGGAACCCGCCTCGCGACCGGAGGGCACATCGCCGGCCGCACCGACAACGAGCCGCGTCACAGGACCGGGGACCCGGTTCGCACAGGAGGACCGATGGACATCGATCTGGTCGACCAGGACTTCTACTGGCGGAACGGCGCGCCGCACGATCAGCTTGCCTGGCTACGGGCGAACGCGCCGGTCTACGCGCACCCGGGTGACGCCGAGCGGGACTGGCCGGGTTTCTGGGCGGTCACCAAACACGCCGACGTGGTGCACGTCTCCCGCCGCTCCGACCTGTTCTCCTCAAGCAGGAAGCTCGCGCTCTTCGACGAGATGCCCGAGGACGAGCGCGCCCTCCAGCGGATGATGATGCTCAACCAGGACCCGCCGGAGCACACCCGGCGGCGCTCCCTGGTCAACCGAGGGTTCACCCCCCGCATGATGGGCGCCCTGGAGCAGCACATCCGTGACATCTGCCACGAGCTGGTGGACGAGGCCAAGGCGCGCGGCTCGGTCGACTTCGTCAGGGACATCTCCGCCCCGTTGCCGCTGTACGTGATCTGCGAGCTGCTCGGCGCCCCCGTCGAGGACCGGGACAAGATCTTCAACTGGTCCAACCGGATGATCGGCATGAACGACCCGGACTACGCGACCGATCCCGCCGAGGGCACGGACGCGGCCATGGAGGTCTACGCCTACGCCAACACCCTGGCCGCCGAGCGGCGGGAACAACCCCGCGAGGACATCGTCACCAAGCTGATCATGCCGGACGCCGCCGGGGAGACCCTCACCGAGGAGGAGTTCGACCTGTTCGTGCTGCTGCTCGTGGTCGCGGGCAACGAGACCACCCGCAACGGGGCCTCGGGCGGCATGCTCGCCTTCTTCGAACACCCCGAGCAGTGGCGGCGTCTGGTCGCCGACCGCACCCTCGCCCGCACCGCGGCCGACGAGATCGTCCGCTGGGTCTCCCCGGTGAACCTCTTCCGCCGTACGGCCACCGTCGACACGACGATCGGCGGCCAGGAGATCAAGGCCGACGACAAGGTCGTGGTCTTCTACAGCTCCGCCAACCGGGACGAGGACGTCTTCGCCGACCCCTACACCTTCGACATCGGCCGCGACCCCAACCCGCACATCGGCTTCGGCGGTGGCGGTGCCCACTTCTGCCTCGGCAACCACCTCGCCAAGCTGGAACTGCGGGTGCTCTTCGAGGTGCTGGCCGAGCGGCTGCCGAATCTGGAGCAGGCCGGCCCCGCCCGCCGGCTCCGCTCCAACTTCATCAACGGCATCAAGGACCTGCCGGTCTCCATCTCCTGAGGCCCGGCCGCGATCGCCGAGGACGTCCGCGGAAGGCGGGCGACGCCCAACCTTTAAACAAATTGTTTAACACATATAGTTGACAATAGATCGTTCAATGATTCATCGTGGTTCGTATGCCCACGAACCACGATGAATCAGCCGACGCCTTCACGGCTCCGGATCCGAGCCGGGCGCGAGCGCACCGCGAGTACGCCTCCCTGTCACGCATCACCGAGCGCCACGCGACCGGCGACGCCCAGCGCCACCGGCAGGTCCATCCCACGGTCCTCGGCGCGCACGAGGCCGTCAGGCTCGTGTCGTTCCTGCTGAGCGGTGCCGCCCATCGCGAGGAGGGCGAACCGGAGGTGGACCGCGCCGACATCACCGCCGCCCTGACCCTGCTGCCCCGGGCCCGCGCGGAGCTGGACGAGCTGGAGGCGGCGCTCCTGCTCATGGCGCGAGGCCGCGACCTCACCTGGCAGGAGATCGCCTTCGGCCTCGGCCTGGGCACCCCCCAGGCCGCCAAGCAGCGCTATGAGCGCCTGGCGGGCCGCGCCGCCAGATCGAGCGAAGAACACGAGTCGCCGGCCGGGCACACCATCCCGAGATAGGACCACCACCGGGCCGTCCAAGCCGCCCGCCGGCGAGCGCGGGGACCTCTCGCGGGCGTGACGGCGCCCCCCGTGACGGCGCCCCCCGTGACGGCGCCCCCCGTGACGGCGCCCCCCGTGACGGCGCCCCCCGTGACGGCGCCCCCCGGAGGTGTTCCCCGCCACCGGCCGGGATATCGGAGGCCGGCGCGGTCGCACACCGTACGGAGAATCCCGGGACCCCGATTCGGTTTCGGCGCCCCGAAGGCGATGAAAGACCGACTCGGCCTCCTCATGGCCGGGAAAATCCCTCCGCTGTTCAACCCCTGCGGCAAAACCCTTTTCGCCCGGCTCCCTACAACCCCGGCGACCGGGGCGCATACTCCCCGCCCACTCTTGGGATCCTCTTGGATCGCCCGCACCCGGCACCCTCCGGCGAGGATTCCAGAGGCGGGAAGGGGTGCAGGCGAGCATCGGGGCACCGGCGCCCCGGGCCGCCGATCGGAAAGCCCCGAACACACCGTCGCCGTTTCCAAGACGTCAGCAAGGAATCGCTTAGGAGGCCCCAAGGGGGACACGCAGGATGGCCGGGAAATCCTACCTGCCGGTACCACCGCTCGAAGGTCCGTGGCTCAAGGGATACGGGTTCCTCCACTCACCCGTATTCCATGCCATCTCGCCCACAGCACCCCCTACTCCGCCTCCTGGAGGACTTTTGTCCACGACAACGGCCGCCGCGGACACGCCCGTACGGTCCGCTCGCAGGGAACTGGCCGCCGCGACCGTCGGCGGCGTCGTCGAACTCTTCGACTGGACGCTCTACGGTGTGCTCGCCCCCTACTTCGCCGCGCAGATATTCCCCGGCGGCGACCCGCTGACCAAGCTGCTCGCCGCCTACCTGGGATTCGCGGTCGGCTTCCTGGCCCGGCCGCTGGGCAGCGCGGTCATGGGCCGGCTCGCCGACACGCATGGCCGCCGGTTCGTCATGACCCTGTCGGTCATGACGATCGCGATCGGCAGCCTTCTCATCGGCATCGCGCCCACCTACGCCACGGCAGGCGCGACCGGAGCGGTGCTCATCGTCATCGTACGGTTCGCGATGGGACTGTCGGTCTCGGGCGAGCTGGCCAGTTCGGCGGCCTTCGTGACCGAGACGGCACCGCGCTCGCGCCGGTTCCTCTATAGTGCCGTCTCCTACGGCGGCGGCATGCTCGGGCAGCTACTGTCCTTCGCGGTGCTCGCCGTCCTGCTCGCCGGCTTCGGCAAGGAGGGGCTCGAGAACGGCGCCTGGCGGTACGGCTTCCTGTTCGGCGCGGTTCTCGGGCTGGCGGCCCTGTGGATCCGCCGGTCGGTGGACGAGCCGGAGGAGTTCGTCAGAACACGTGCCTCCGGCGCGCGTCCCAAGGTGCTTCCGCTGCTCCGCGCCAACCTGCGCAAGCTGCTCGCCGTGTTCTTCATGACCGTCGGCAGCACGATGAGCCTCTACTTCGGCACGCTCTACCTGCCCCAGTTCGCGGCCAAGGCCGGGGTCGTCTCCGCGGCGGCGGCGTCCTCCCTCATCATGGTCGCGATCACCGTCCAGTTCGTCGCCATGGTGGTCTTCGGAAAGCTCTCCGACCGGCTGTCCCCCCTGACGCTCACCCGCGTCGGGCTGGGCTACCTGGTCGTGGCGACCGTGCCGCTGATGTCGCTGCTCCTGTCGGGCGCGCTGCCCTTCCTGCTCGTCGCCTGCCTCTACGTGATCGGCGTCGCCCCGGCGCTGGCCGTGCTCAACGTGGTCGGCGGGCTGCTGTTCCCCGTCCACATCCGGGCGATAGCCATCGGCCTCTCCACCTCCCTGGCCGTCGCCGCCTTCGGCGGGACCTTCCCGCTCGTCGCCGAGGCCATGACCGGTTCCGGCCACCCGGACTGGGTCGGCTGGTACGCCGCCGCGGGCGCCGTCATCTCCCTCGTCGCCTCGCTGTTCATCCGCCGGCAGGACCTGCGGCACGGGGAGAGCTGATCCTTGGCCGGATGACGGTCTTCAGCGGTTTCTCGACCTGGTCGGCCGCGTGACCGGACGGACGGCGATCACCGGAGACGAGTCCAGCCTGTGCCGGGCGCCGAAAGGTCTCCCGCCGGAATCAGGAACCGGGCGCGGGAGAGGGCGGAGTCAGGCTCCATACCCGTATCTCTCCGTCGAAGTCGCCGGAGACGACGACCGGCCGCCCCCGCAGTCGCGTCACCAGCATCGTCGTGATCTCCTGGGTGCGGCCGGTGGACGGCCTGCCGATCTGCTCGCGGGTGGCCAGATCCCACACCCGCACCCCGTCGTAGCCACCGGAGACGACGACCGGGCGGCCCGCCAACTCCGTCACCAGCACCGATTCGACTCCCGAGGTGTGCCCGGTGAACGGCCTGCCGATCTGCTCGTGGGTGGCCAGGTCCCACACCCGTACGGTGTGATCCTCGCCACCCGCGACGCCGGAGACGACGACCGGACGCCCCGCCAGCTCCGCCACCGCCACCGTCACCGACACGTCGTCGTCGGTGTATCCGGTGAACGGCTCGCCGATCTGCTCGCGGGTGCTCAGGTCCCACACCCGCATCTCGTTGTAGCCGCCGCAGACGAGAACCGGCCTCCCCGCCAGCTCCGCCACCGCCATCGACTCGACGGAAGCGGTGTGGGCGGCGAACGGGTCGCCGATCCGCCGGTGGGTGGCCAGATCCCACATGTATATCCTTCCGTTGCCGGTGGCGATGACGACCGGCCGCCCCGCCGGCTCCGCCACCAGCACCGACGTGAGCCCCGTACCGGGGCCGGTGAGCAGCCCGCCGATCTGCTCGCGGGTGGCCAGGTCCCACACCCGCAGCCCGTCGTGGTCGCCGGAGACGACGACCGGGCGCCCCGCCGGCCCCGCCGCCGCGACCGCGTAGCCGGTGAACGGCCCGCCGATCTGCTCGCGGGTGGCCAGGTCCCACACCCGCACGGTGCGCCCCTCGCCGCCGCCGCTGCCGGAGACGACGACCGGACGCCCCGCCAGCTCCGTCACCGCCATCGAATGGACTCCCCCGGTGTGCCCGGTGAACGGTTCGCCGACCGGCATGCCGAAGGGAACGGCCTGCTGAGTCCGACCTGGCGACGGAGCGGGGGGCCCGGAGGAACCCGCGGTGGATGAGGACGGTACCGACAGGGCCGGGGTTCCGGAGGGGGTCGTGGACGGCGACGCGGAGACTTCGGGGGACTCCGGTCGCCACGGCCAGAAGACCACGGCGGCCGGGACGAGAGCGGCGACGATCACCGCCGCGGCCACCAGGCGCCCGAGGGAACGGCGCGGGACACGGGACGCCGGAGGCGGCGGGGCGGGGCCGCGCGGCCGGTGATCCACCGTGCCGGGCTCCACCGTGCCGGGCTCCTCCGCGCCGGGCTCCTCACGGGTGAGGACGGCGAGCAGGCCGGCCACGGTGGGCCGGGCGCCGGGGTCCTTGGCCAGGCAGGCGGCCAGCAGCGGGCGGATACGCTCGGGCACCCCGGCGAGGTCGGGTTCGCGGTTGGAGACGGCGTTCATCACCGCCGCCGGGATGGAGCCGGGGAACGCCGGATGCCGCGTGGCGGCGAACACCATGGTGGCGGCCCAGCTGAACACGTCCGACGCCGTACCGGCCTGGTGACCGTCGAGCTGCTCCGGCGACAGGTAGGCGGGGGTGCCCACCAGCCCCGAACGCGTGGTGGTGGCGGCCAGTACCCGGGCGATTCCGAAGTCGATGACCACCGGCCCCTCCGGGCCCATGATCACGTTGTCGGGTTTGAAATCACGGTGGATGATCCCGGCCCGGTGGATCGCGGCCAGCGCCGTCAGGGTGGCGACCGCGAGCCGGTCCAGGCCGCCGCCGGTCCGCGGCCCGTCGCCGGTGACCAGTTCCTTCAGCGAGGGCCCGGGGATGTACTCACTGACCAGATAGGGCCGATCGCCGACGATCCCCCCGTCCAGCACCTGGGCGGTACAGAACGCCGCGACCCGGCGGGTGATCTCCGCCTCGCGCATGAACCGCTCGCGCACCTTGGGGTCGGCCGCCATCCGGACGTGCAACACCTTGATCGCGACCTTGCGGTCCGCAGGGTCGTGGCCGAGGTAGACCACGCCCTGACCTCCGTCGCCCAGCACCCCGCTCAGCCGGTAGCCGCCGATCCGCTCGGGGTCGCCCACGGTCAGCGGGCCCGCCTCGGACATCGCTCACCTCGTCTCCACGCCCCCGTCGGCGGACGGCCGGAGCCACCGCCGATCCAAGGAACGACGATAGGCGGCCCCCTGCCGCGGCAGAAGCCCTACGGCTCCGGAGATCAGGGCCAGGAGGAGTCCTGGTCGGGGTCGCCACCGTCGGAGAGCAGCTTGACGTCCGATTCGACCATCATCGCCACCAGTTCCTCGAAGGTGACCGAGGGTTCCCAGCCGAGCTGGACGCGGGCCTTCTTCGGGTCCGCGCAGAGCAGGTCGACCTCGGCGGGGCGGTGCAGGGTCTGGTCGGTGACGACGTACCGCTCCCAGTCGAGCCCGGCGGCGGCGAAGGCGGCCTCGGTCAGGTCGCGGACGGTGTGGGTGCGGCCGGTGCCGATCACGTAGTCCTCGGGCGTGTCCGTCTGGAGCATCAGGTGCATCGCGCGGACGTAGTCCCCGGCGAACCCCCAGTCGCGACGCGCCTCCATGTTGCCCAGGCGCAGCTCCGAGGCGAGGCCGAGCTTGATCCTGGCCACGCCGAGGCTCACCTTCCTGGTGACGAACTCGGCGCCCCTGCGCGGGGACTCGTGGTTGAACAGGATCCCCGACACCGCGTACATGCCGTACGACTCGCGGTAGTTCTGCGTCAGGAAGTGCCCGTACGCCTTCGCCACGCCGTACGGCGAGCGGGGGTGGAAGGGGGTGATCTCGGTCTGCGGGGTCTCGCGAACCTGGCCGAACATCTCCGAGGACGACGCCTGGTAGAACCGGATCTGCCCGGATCCGGCGGCCGTACGCGAGGAGGAGATCCCGGAGCAGACCCGGATGGCCTCCAGCATGCGCAGCACGCCCATGCCGGTCACCTCGGCGGTGAGCTCGGCCTGCTCCCACG
Source organism: Streptosporangium sp. NPDC049644 (assembly GCF_040675205.1). Lineage (NCBI taxonomy): Bacteria > Bacillati > Actinomycetota > Actinomycetes > Streptosporangiales > Streptosporangiaceae > Streptosporangium > Streptosporangium sp. NPDC049644. The sequence goes on from NZ_JBFAOJ010000085.1 coordinate 29,776, forward strand.
ACATGGGGACGAACGAGATGGCGCCCAGGTTGTAGACCTCGTCGGGCTGGACCTTCTCGACCACGGAGATCAGCGATCCCTGGTCGAGCAGGTCACCCCGGACGAGCTGGACGTCCTGCAGAAGCTTGCGGAGCCGTGAGACGCGCGGGTTGGCCTGCCCCCGGGCCAGGCCGAAGACCTCGTAGCCCTGACTGAGCAGGCACTCGGCCAGATAGGAACCGTCCTGCCCGGTGATACCTGTGATCAGCGCGCGCCTGGCCAACGCGTCCTCCTCGCTTGCGGGGGCGGGACCTATGCCTGGTCTTATGCCGTTTGATTGGCGAATGTACCGTCCCACCCTCGTGTGGGCACTATCTCCCCCACAGCGCACCTAGAACGCGTTCCACCGAATCCTGTTCGGTCAGGTTAACCTCCCAGCTCGCGCCCGGTGAAGCAGACCCTAGGAACAATTCCACATCAGGTACAACAGAGCTACCGAATGGTAGTGTCCGAGGACTAAGGTCATCTTTCACGGTACCTGTCCCCTTTCGGGCAGGGTGAGAAAGGGGTTGCCGTGCCGGGTGCTGAATCACTGCGGGTGGCACTGCTGTCGTATCGCAGCAAGCCGACCTGCGGTGGGCAGGGCGTCTACCTGCGTCACCTCAGCCGCGAGCTGGTCGCCCTCGGGCACAGCGTGGAGGTCTTCTCCGGCCAGCCCTACCCGGAGCTCGACGAGGGCGTCATCCTCACCAAGGTCCCCAGCCTGGACCTGTACCGCGACGAGGACCCCTTCCGTACTCCCGGGCTCCGCGAGTACCGCGACTGGATCGACCTGCTCGAGGTCGGCACCATGTGGACCGCCGGGTTTCCCGAGCCGCTGACCTTCACCCTGCGGGCGCACCGCGAGCTGAAGAAGCGCGTCGGCGACTTCGACGTGGTGCAGGACAACCAGACCCTCGGCTACGGACTGCTCGGCATCCAGAAGCTGTTCCCCGTGGTCGGGACCATCCACCACCCGATCAGCGTGGACCGGCGCATCGAGCTGAAGGCGGCTCCGCTGCGCAAGAAGCTCTCCATGCGACGCTGGTACGGCTTCGTGCGCATGCAGGCCAAGGTCGCGCCGCGGCTCAGCCCGATCCTGACCGTCAGCGAGTCCTCCCTCGCCGACATCCACCGCGACTTCAACGTGCCCCAGAAGAACATGCGGCTCATCCCGCTGGGCGTCGACACCCGCTACTTCCACCCACGCCCGGAGCTTCCCAAGCGGCCCGGTTCCATCGTCGCGGTGGCCAGCGCCGACTCCCCGATGAAGGGGGTCGCGACGCTGCTGCGGGCCGTGGCGAAGCTCGCCACCGAGCGCGACGTCCACCTGACGGTGGTCAGCAAGCCCACCCCCGGCGGCCCGACCGAGAAGCTCGTCGGCGAGCTGGCGCTGCGGGACCGGGTCAGGTTCGTGCACGGCATCTCCGACACCGAGCTGGGCGAGCTGATCGCCACCTCGGAGATCTCGGTCGTCCCCTCCCTGTACGAGGGCTTCTCGCTGCCCGCCGTCGAGCACATGGCCTGCGGCACCCCGCTGGTCGCCAGCCGCACCGGGGCGCTGCCCGAGGTCGTCGGCGACGCCGCCGTGCAGGTGGCCCCCGGCGACCCCGAGGAGCTGGCCGCGGTGCTGCGCCGCCTGCACGACTCTCCCGAGGAGCGGGCCGCGGTGGGCAAGAAGGGCTACGACCGGGTCATGGAGCGCTTCACCTGGAACGTCGTCGCCAGGCGGACCGTGGAGGCCTACCACGAGGCCATCCAGGCCCACCGCGCGAAGTGAGCGACACCCTGAAACGATCACCTCTCACAAGGAGCGGCCAGTGCTGACTGTCGACTTCGACCGGTTGCCCGTGGGTCCGGGAACCCGGGTGCTGGACCTGGGGTGTGGCGGCGGACGCCACGCGTTCGAGGTACTGCGGCGCGGTGCCGACGTGGTGGCCTTCGACATGGACGCGGGGGAGCTGGAAGGCGTGGCGAACATGTTCGCCGCGATGGACAAGGCCGGTGAGGTGCCCCCCGGGGCGACGGCGGACACCGTGACGGGCGACGCGCTCGACATGCCGTTCGAGGACGGCGCCTTCGACCGGGTGATCGCGGCCGAGGTGCTGGAGCACATCCCCGACGACATGGCCGCGATGCGGGAGATCTTCCGGGTCCTCAAGCCGGGTGGCCAGGCGGCCATCACGGTGCCGAGCTTCCTGCCGGAACGGATCTGCTGGGCGCTCGACGAGGCGTACCACACCGCTCCCGGCGGGCACGTCCGCATCTACACGCTGGCCGAGCTGAGCGCGAAGCTCAAGTCGACGGGCTTCACCATCGGCCCGCACCACCACGCCCACGGCCTGCACGCGCCGTACTGGTGGATCAAGTGCGCGGTCGGCGTCGACAACGACGACCACCCGCTGGCCAAGGCCTACCACGAGCTGCTGGTCTGGGACATCATGAAGCGCCCCGCCGCCACCAGGATCGCCGAGGCCGTGCTCAACCCGCTCATCGGCAAGAGCGTGGTGCTCTACGTCCGGAAGCCCGCATGATCTCCTGGGAACAGGTCGTGCAGACCGCCCAGAGCATCGCGGCGGTGCAGGAGCCCGACGGCGGCATTCCCTGGCCCGAGGGGCACGTGGACGCCTGGAACCATGTCGAGTGCCTGATGGCGATGAGCGTGGCGGGGCTGACCGGCCCGGCCCGCCGGGGATACGACTGGCTGGTCCGCACCCAGCGCTCCGACGGTTCCTGGCCGATGAAGCTGGTCGGGGGTGAGGCCGTCGAGCAGGGCGGGGAGTCCAACCACGCCGCCTACGTCGCGGTCGGCGTCTGGCACGAGCTGCTGGTGACCTCCGACGAGGAGTTCACCCGGCGGATGTGGCCCTCTGTCCGGGCCGCGCTGGACTTCGTGGTCGGCCTGCAGACCACCCGGGGTGAGATCGTCTGGGAGCGCGCGGCCGACGGCAGGCCCGCCGAGTACGCGCTGCTGACCGGCTGCGCCTCCATCCACCAGGGCCTGCGCTGCGGCGTGCTGCTCGGCGAGCACCTGGGCGACCCGCAGCCCGACTGGGAGCTGGCCGCCGACCAACTCGGCCACGTGCTGGTCGCCCACCCCGAGGCGTTCGCCGACAAGAGCCGCTTCTCGATGGACTGGTACTACCCGATCCTGGGCGGCGCGGTGCGCGGCCCGGCCGCGCGGGCCCGGCTGGCCGAGGAGTGGGACACGTTCGTGGAGCCGGACCTCGGCATCCGCTGCGTCTCCGACCAGCCGTGGGTGACCGGTGCCGAGACGTGCGAGCTGGTGCTCACCCTCGACGCGCTGGGCGACCGGAACCGGGCGCGGAAGCTCTTCTCGGACATGCAGCACCTGCGGCACGAGGACGGCTCGTACTGGACCGGCTGGCAGTTCGTGAACGAGAAGTGGTTCCCCTACGAGCGCTCCGCCTACACCGCGGCCGCGGTCGTACTCGCCGCCGACGCGCTGGCCGGGCACACCCCCGCCGCGGGCATCTTCCGCGACGCGGGCAGGTACCTGACCGACCGCCCCACCGCCGCCTGCGGCTGCAGCCACGCCCGCTCCCGGAGCTGAACCCCGGCTCTCGGCCGTGCCGTCGGCGTTTTCTTTGCACGGAATCAGAAACGTGGTGCTTGAAGGGCTGAATGCGGCTCACTACGTTCGGGTCCGTGAGTAATGCGGAGGGCACTCGGACGGTAGCTCAGAGCGATGACACCGAGACGGCCGGCGCGGAGGCCGTCCCGGAGGGCACCCCTGACCCGGCACCCCCGCGGCGACCCGAGCCCACGGGTTCGGCCGGCCCTCCGGACCCCGCCGAGCATCCGGGCCCGCAGGAATCCCCTACCCCCTCTCCCCGGCCGGACTTCTCCGAGCCCGGCCCTCCGGGGCCCGACCTTTCCGAGCCGAGGGCGCCGGCTCCGGGGACGTCGGCGCCGCCCAGGCCGAACGGCGTGGCCCGGCTGCTGTGGCAGAACCCCGCCCGGGTGGGGTTCGGGGTACGGCGGTTCCGGCTGGGGCCGGCGCGCGAGCGGCTGGAGGGCGCGGAGCGGTCTTTCACGACCGGGTTCAACGCGGTGGTCGCCGGGGAGGCCGAGCGGATCGACGACCTCCGCGAGGACCTGCGCGGTTTCGGGTACGAGGGCGCGGGCATGGCCTGTGCCACCCTCGACGTGCTCACCCTCACCGGCGGGCGCCGCCTGCGGGAGCTGCTGAGCGGGCCGGGGATGCGCTACCCGCACCTCATCCACATGGGCACCGGCCGGGCGTACGCCCGGATGCGGCTACGGCCGATGTGGGGCGTCCGCTCAGTGCACCCGCTGCTGCGCTGGCTGGCCCACGACGGCTTCGGCTTCCACCAGGGTTTCTTCTCCGCGGACCGCACGGTGGGACGACAGCGGACGGCCGGGCTCATGGACCGGACCCGGAGAGCGATCTTCGATCAGGGACTGGGGCGGATGCTCTGGTTCCACGAGTGCGCGGGGGCGGCTGACGTCGTGCTGCGCATCGCCGAGTTTCCCGCGGGGCGTCGCGCCGACCTGTGGAGCGGCGTGGGCCTGGCCGCCACGTACACCGGGGGTGCGAGCGCCGCGGACCTGGGGCGGCTGGCCTCCGCCGCGGCCGAGGACGGTTTCCGCGCCCACCTCGCCCAGGGGTGCGCCTTCGCCTGCGCCTCCCGGCTGATCTCGGCTGTGGTCCCCGAACACACCGTCGCCGCCGCCCCCGTGCTGTGCGGGGCCGAAGTGGACGAGGCGGCGGCGTGGACCGACACCGCGCTCGTCGCGCTGGGCCACAACGCGCACAGCGGCGACCACTACCAGGCCTGGCGGGCGGGAATCCGGAAGGCCTGGGCACGGCGCGACCGCGATTCTTGACCGCGGCTCGAAGAGGGGACGCGGACGATGCCGGACCGGTCGCGGCCGGGATCGTCACCTGCGGCTCGAAGGGGCGGTGAGAGCGATGTCAGGGGTTCGCAGGTACGCGGCGGGAGCCCTCGCCCTGATCGCCGCCGCCGCCGGGTGGCGGCTGACCGGCCTGCCGGACACCTCGGTCGCGGAGACGTCGGCCGACTTCTCCTTCCACGCGAGGCCGCTCGGGCCGCCCCCGGGACCTGGTGACCGTACCCTGCGGCCGGTCGCGGCGGGATACGCCGGTCTCCAGGGCTGGGTGTCGTCGCTGGGCGCCGGGGTGGCGCTGTTCGACGTGGACAACGAGGTCGTCGCCGACGACCTGTGCCTGGTCGATCCCCGCCATGACACGGTGACCGTCAGGCGGGCACCGGGGACGCCCCGGGGTTACCGGCCGTTCACGCTGGTCCCCCCGGATCGCAGGCGGTACGAGGCGCCGACCGGGTGCCTGCCCGCCGACCTCGACCAGGACGGCTGGCAGGACCTGGTCGTCTACTACTGGGGCCGCTCCCCCTCGCTCTTCCTGCGCGTGCCCGGGGTACCCCCTTCCGGAACCGCCTTCCGCCACCGCGCGCTGACCACCGAGCCGGAGATCTGGAACACCAGCGCCGCCACGACCGGTGACTTCGACGGGGACGGCCGCCTCGACCTGGTCTTCGGCGACTACTTCCCCGACGGCGTCCGGGTGCTCGGCGACGGTGCCTCCAAAGACGGTGCCCCCAAAGACGGTGACCCCGGCAACGCGGTGATGCCCGACTCGCTGTCCGCCGCCGCCAACGGCGGCGGCGCCCGGCTCTACCTGGCGAGCGGACCGGCACGGTTCACCGAGGCCGAGGGGGTGTTCGACAAGGTCGGGAACGGAGGCTGGACCCTGGCGCTGGGCACCCAGGACCTGGACGGCGACGGACGGCCCGAGCTGTACCTGGCCTGCGACTTCGGCCCCGACCGGCTGCTGGTCAACGAGTCGGTGCCCGGCCGGATCCGGTTCACCGAGGCCAGGGGCACCAGGCACCTGACGACTCCCGCCTCCAGGGTCGTCGGCCGCGACTCGTTCAAGGGGATGGGCGTCGGCTTCACCGACCTCAACGCCGACGGCAGGCCGGACATCCTGGTGAGCAACCTCACCGGGGACCACGCGCTGCACCAGGGCAACTTCGCCTTCGTGTCCCGGCCCGGCGACCTGCACGGCGGTCACGCGCCCTACGACGACCTCGGTGAGGAACTGGGGCTGAGCCGCAGTGGCTGGTCCTGGGACGTCAAGGCCGCCGACTTCGACAACGACGGCGACGACGAGATCATGCACGCGACCGGGTTCGTCAGGGGTGAGGTCGACCGGTGGGCGCAACTGCAGGAGGCCGCGTCGGCGAACGACCTGTTCCTCTCCCGCCCCGCGCTCTGGCCGAGCATCCGGGCCGGAGACGACCTGTCGGGCCGCGACACCAACACCTTCTTCACCAGGGGTCAGGACGGCCGCTACGCGGACGTGGCCCGGCGGGCCGGGGTCAACGGCGACAGCGACAGCACGGTCAGCCGGGCCTTCGCGGTGGGCGACGTCGACGACGACGGGCGACTGGACTTCGCGGTCGCCAACCAGTGGTCGGAGTCGGTGCTCTACAGCAACCACGGCCCGACGGCACCGTTCGTGGGCCTGCGGCTCCGTCTGCCGGCGGGCCCCTGCCGCCCATCCGCCGCGCCACGCTCCGGACCGGAGCGGTCCCGAGCGGCACGCCTGGAGTGGACACGCCCCGGGCCGACCCGGCCCGCCATCGGGGCCGTCGCCACGGTGCGCCTGCCCGGCGGGGGCATGCGCAGCAGGCAGCTCTACCCCGCCAACGGGCACAACGGCTTCTCCGCGCCCGAGCTGCTGTTCGGCCTGGGCGACCACCTGCCGGACTCCCCCGTCCCCGTCGAGGTCTCCTGGAGGGACGCCTGCGGCGGCGCCCGTACCGCGTCGGTGTCCGTGGAGCCCGGCTGGCACCGGATCCTGCTGGCCGACGGCCGGGCCTCGGAGGTCCGCCGTCCGTGAGCGCCGCCCCACCCCCCGAGACAGCGAAACCCCGGACGGCGAAACCCGGGGTCTCCGGTCCGAGCCGAGGCAGGGCGCTCCGCCGGTCGGCGTGGTCCCTCACCCTGCTCACCGTGCTCGGGCACACCGTGCTCGGCTTCGAACAGTCCTGTGTGGCGCCGGTGGTCGGCGCGCTCACCGGCGTGGCCACCGAGTTCGCGCTGGAGACCGTGGAGGCGTGGGCGTGGCGGCGCCCGGCCCGCTATCTCGGGGTGCCCCGCGACCGGATCGCCGACTTCTTCCTGCCCTCCTACATCCGCGGCCTGCTCTGCACGATGCTGCTGTACGGCAACGGGCGTCTGATGCCGATCGTGCTCGCCGTCCTGATCGGCGTCGGCAGCACGTACCTCTTCCGCGTGCGGGCGCCGGAGCCGGCGCGCACGGCCGATGGGGCGGGAACGACGAGACCGGCGAGGCGCACCGGCGGGGACGCGCCCGGCGTCGCGTTCCTGAATCCGGTGGCCTTCGGGGTCGTCGCCGTGCTGCTGCTGTTCCCGTGGGTCGGCCTCGCCCCCGCCTACCAGTTCACCGCGTGGGTCTCGGGTCCTCTCGACCTGATCGTGCCGCTGGCCGTACTGGCAGGGGGCGTGCTGGCGAACGCCGGACCCGCCGGCAGGCTGCCGCTGGTCCTGGGCTGGGCGGGCGGGTTCGCCCTGCAGGCGTGTCTGCGGGGCGGCCTGGGCGACGTGTCGGCGGTCGGCGCCCTGCTGCCGATGACCGGGACCGTCTTCGCCCTCTACACCGGCTACGTGATCACCGATCCGGGCACGTCCCCGGTCAGGGCACGCGACCAGGTCGGGTTCGGCCTGGCCACGGCGGCGGTCTACGGGCTGCTGGTCCAGTTCCACGTCGTCTTCGGGCTGTTCCTCGCCCCTGTGATCGTCTGCGCGGGCCGGGAGCTGAAACGGCTCCGCCGCCCGCCCGGCACCGGGCGCCCCGCACGGGAAGGTCAGCCGATGCCGGGGCCGATCCGTTCGAGCACCCGCAGCGAACCCTCCTGCCCGACCTCCCTGAACGCACCGGAGGCGAGCGCCCGCTGGTAGACGCGGTAGGGCGCCTGCCCGCCCGTGGCCGGGTCCGGGTAGACATCGTGGAAGACCAGGGCGCCGCCCTGCATGACGTGCGGCCCCCACCCCTCGTAGTCCTTGGTCACCGGGAGCTCGGAGTGGCCGCCGTCGATGAAGAGCATCGCCAGCGGGGTGTTCCACAGCCCGGCGACGCGCTCGGACCTGCCGACGATCGCGATGACCTCCTCCTCGAGACCCGCGGAGGCGATGGTGGTGCGAAAGGTGGGCAGCGAGTCCATCTTGCCGAAGCGGGGGTCCATCAGGGTGGGGTCGTGGTGAGCCCACCCGGGCTGGATCTCCTCGGAGCCCCGGTGGTGGTCCACCGTGAGGACCACGGACCCGGCCTGCCGGGCCCCCGCGCCGAGGTAGACCGCCGACTTCCCGCAGTAGCTGCCGATCTCGCAGATCGGGCCGCGCGGACCGTACTCGACGGCGGTCTCGAACAGCGCGATTCCCTCCTCGTGCGGCATGAAGCCCTTGGCGTGCTGGGCGGCGTACAGCAGGTCGGCGGGCATGGTGGCGTTGCTCATCCCAGCAGACTACCCATACCGAACAACATTCCGATTGGCCCTTGCCCGACCTTGTGGAACGTGTTCTACTTTGCACCGTGAACCAGCGCGCCCGCATCGTGATGTCCGACGACGAGGTGACGGCTTTCGTCGGTGAGTCGCGGAAGCTGCAGCTCGGCACCATCAATCCGGACGGCACCCCGCATATGGTGACCATGTTCTACGGGTTGACCGAGGGCAGGATCTCATTCTGGACCTACGGCAAGGCCCAGAAGACACTCAACATCCAGCGCGACGCCAGGGTGAGCTGCCTGATCGAGGCCGGGGAGGAATACTCCGACCTGCGCGGCGTACTGGTGTACGGGGTGGCTCGGAGGATCGACGACCCCGAGGGCATCCTCGGCGTCGGCATGAACGTGGCCAGACGGATGGCCGGGATGCCCGACGCGGAGGAGTCGCTCACCGAATACGTGGCCTACACCGGCCGCAAAAGGGTCGCCTTTGTGGTCGAGCCCACTCGTGTGATCTCTTGGGATCACCGTAAGCTCGCCATTCCCGGCTAGGAGGCCCGCGTGAAAATCAAAGTCGACTATCTGGTCTGCGAGGCCAATGCGATCTGCATGGGACTCGCCCCGGAGGTCTTCGAACTCGACGACGACGACCAGCTGCACCTGCTGCTGCCTGAGCCGCCGCCGGAGATGATGGACCGCGTCCGGCACGCCGTACGGTCCTGTCCCAAAGCCGCACTCTCCGTTGAGGAGAACTAGGAGGTCCCCCATGCGTGGTGCGCTTCTGCATGCCGTCGGCGACGACAAGCTCGACATCCGCGATGACTTCACCCTCGCCCCGATGGGCCCGACGGACGTCCGCGTCAAGGTCAGGGCCACCGGCGTCTGCCACTCCGACCTGTCGGTGATCAGCGGCGTGCTGCCCATGCCACTGCCGGTCATCCCCGGCCACGAGGGCGCCGGAGAGGTCGTCGAGGTCGGCGACCACGTGACCACGGTGCAGCCAGGCGACCACGTCATCATCAACTGGACCCCGGCCTGCGGCACCTGCGCGAACTGCCTGGTGCACCAGCCGTTCCTGTGCATGACCTACGTGATGGACAGCTTCGTCAACGCCCGCTTCCGCTACGGCGGCGACACCCCGGCGTTCGGCATGGCCGGGTGCGGCACCTGGTCCGAGGAGATCGTCGTACCCTGGCAGGGCGCGATCAAGGTCGACCCCGAGGTGCCCTTCGAGGCGGCGGCCCTGATCGGCTGCGGGATCACCACCGGCGTCGGCGCGGCGCTCAACACGGCCAAGGTGAAGGCCGGCTCGACGGTCGCCGTGGTCGGCGCCGGCGGCATCGGCCTCTCGGTGATCCAGGGTGCCCGCATCTCCGGCGCCACCACGATCCTGGCGATCGACCCGCTGGAGTCCAAGCACGCCCTCGCCAAGAAGGTCGGCGCGACCCACGCCATCACCCCCGACCAGCTGATGGACGCGCTCGGCACGCTCACCGGCGGTGCCGGGTTCGACTACGGCTTCGAGGCCGTCGGCAAGTCCGCCGCCATCATGACGGCCTGGCAGGCGACCCGCCGGGGTGGCGACATGATCGTGGTGGGCGCGGGCGCGATGGACGACAACGTCCCACTGAGCGCCTTCAGCCTGCTGTTCGAAGGCAAGAACATCCTCAGCTCGCTGTACGGCGGCTCGGACGTCCGGCGCGACTTCCCGTTCTTCGCGGGGCTCTACAAGGCCGGCAAGCTCGACCTGGAGAGCATGATCAGCTCCCGCATCAAGCTGGCCGACCTCAACGACGCCGTGGCGGCGCTCAGGGGCGGCGAGGTGCTGCGCCAGATCGTCGTCATGGACTGAGAGCACCGCCCCGCGCCGAACCCGCGCACCGGGCCACCGGGCCGCCCACCTGAGCAGGGCGGACCGGTGACCCGGCCGGGTCACCGGCACATCGGCCCCGCGTGTCTCAGTCGGAGGAGAAGGCCGCGTCGAAGGCGGCCGAGGGCGGGGTGATGGCGTTGAACCCGCGGATCACGGCCAGCGCGTCGGGGGCGCCGTCCAGGCGGTCCATGCCCGCGTCCTCCCACTCGACGGAGATCGGCCCGGTGTAACCGATCGCGTTCAGCGCGCGGAAACAGTCCTCCCACGGCACGTCGCCCCGGCCGGTGGAGACGAAGTCCCAGCCCCGGCGCAGATCGCCCCAGGGCAGGTGCGAGGCCAACCGGCCGCGGCGGCCGTCGCCGGTGCGGACCTTGGCGTCCTTGCAGTCGACGTGGTAGATCCGGTCGGCGAAGTCCAGGATGAAGCCGACCGGGTCGATCTCCTGCCACACCATGTGCGAGGGGTCCCAGTTCAGCCCGAACGCGGGCCGGTGCCCGACGGCCTCCAGGGTCCGCACCGTGCTGTGGTAGTCATAGGCGATCTCGCTCGGATGCACCTCGTGGGCGAAACGCACCCCGACCTCGTCGAAGACGTCCAGGATCGGGTTCCACCTGGCGGCGAAATCGGCGTAGCCGGCCTCGATCATCGCGGGCGGCACCGGCGGGAACATCGCCACGGTGTGCCAGATGGACGATCCGGTGAAGCCGACCACGGTGTCCACACCGAGCCTGGCCGCCGCCCGAGCCGTGTCCTTCATCTCCTCGGCCGCGCGTCGGCGCACCCCCTCGGGCTCACCGTCGCCCCAGATCCGCGCGGGCAGGATGCCCTTGTGCCGCTCATCGATGGGACTGTCGCACACGGCCTGGCCGAGCAGGTGGTTGGAGATGGTCCACACCTTGAGGTTATGCCTGGCCAGCACCTCCAGTTTGCGCTCGACGTAGGAGTCGTCGGACAGGGCCCGTGTTCGTGCCCGTCTACATGCCTGGCGTCGGCATGACCCGCGGCCTGTACCAGGGCGCTCCAGGGTCGGCGAAGTCGAACCATCTGCGGATGA
>NZ_JBFAOJ010000086.1:0-41074 GCF_040675205.1 Streptosporangium sp. NPDC049644
AGCCGCCTGAGTCCTTCATCCAAAATTGGTCTCCAACCGCGATCTGAACCGGCTTTCCCGATGGAAAGTTGGACCGCCTCCCAACGCTCGCCCGCCCGGCGACGGCGGGCAGGCCGGGCACCGGACCGTACCCGGTGGTCGCGGACCGGTGGTCGGTGACGGGCGGGATCGACATCACGGCGTGAACGGCCTTGCCCGTCGTGAACGGGGCGATCTGCGGGTCGTAGCGAGATGGCGCCAAAGGATGCCCGGTGACCTGCCCCATCACGGCGGGAACCACCGGCGGGCCGTAGCGGGCGGACGCGCGCGGACGATCGGCGGTCCGCCCCACCTCCGGCGGAGCGGCGAGCAGATCATGGCGAGCGGTCATTGACGGGCGCTCGGCGCCCCGCCCCGGCAGGAGCGGGACGACCCGCACGCCGTGGCGCGCGAGCACCGGCAGGCGTTCGACGGCCTGACCGGCCGAGGGCGGGGCGGCCTGCGGGCCATAGCGGACCGTCACCCGCGGACGCTCGGTGATGGGCGCCATCAGATGCCGTGCCCTCGGTGGTGCAGGACGCTGAGCAGGGTCCGCGCGGGGACCAGGCCGGCCGCCACCGCGAGCGCGATGGGTGCCCGGGGCTCACCGTGGCGGGCGGTGAACGCCCGCCAGGCCCAGCGGCCCGCCTCCCGCCGCTGGCCGAGGGCCGCGTGGTGGAAGGCGAGCTGACCGTAGACCCGCGCCGCGCCGCGCGGATCCACGGCCAGATCAGGGTGCCGGGCGAGCATCCACTGCAGCCCGGCGATCCGGTCGGCCCAGCGGGCCACGTACGAGGAGCCTCCCCAGCGCACCCGGACCAGAGGCCGGTCGACGTGCACGATGGGGTGCTGGGCCGCGGCGCGCAGCGCCAGGTCCCAGTCCTCGTTCTGGCCCTTGGGGGCGCTCTCGTCCACCCAGAGCCCGCCGCGCCGGAACACGAACGTCGAGGAGTGCACCATCACCATGCGCGAGCGCACCAGGTGACGGTAGGTGACGCGACTGGTCCCCGCCAGGCGGGGAATGCGGCGCGAGCCGTACTCGACCTCGATGGCGCAACTGGAGAAGCGGGCGTCCGGCTCCGCCTCAAGCGCGGCGACCTGGGCGGCGACCTTGCCGGGCAGCCACTGGTCGTCGTCGTCGCAGAAGGCGACGAGATCGGTGCCGAGGGCCGCGATGCCGGTGTTGCGGGCGCCGGGCAGGCCCGGGGTGAGCCGGTTGGCCATCACCCGCACTCCCCGCGAGGGCGCCCCGCGCCGGCCGGGTGCCAGTGCCCTGCTGGCCAGGAGGTCGGCCACCTGGTCGGCGACCCAGGCCGGATCTCCACCGTCCACGACCACCACCACCTCGACGGGGCCGGAGTGGTCCTGACCGAGCACCGCGAGCGTGGCCGCGCGCAGCTGGTCGGGCCGGTGCCCCCGGGTGGGGATGACGACACCCACCGATGTGTTCACGCGAGTCTCCTGTGATAGCCATACTTGATCATGAGCGGCCAGGTCAGCGCGGTGACCAGGCGCAGCTGCCGGGACCCCGCGGCGGCACGCCAGCCGTCGTCCCTGGTCAGCTCGGTACGGCCGACCGTGAAGCGGATGGGGTTGCCCGAGGCGGTGTGCGCAGTCGAGAGCTCCGCCCAGCTGCCCGAGAGGAAGTCGAGGCGGCAGGAGAGGCCGATCCCGGCGACCAGGCGCCTGAGCGTGTCGGCGGGGGCGCCGAGCAGGTCCTCATAGCGGACCCGGGTGACCGGGACACCCCTGCGGGCGAGGAGTCCGAGGCCGAGGTTCTCGCTCAGCCAGTGCAGCGAGGTGCGGGAAGGTGACCAGTGGGTCATCGGACGCCCGTCCTCCGGGCGCTCGACCCGCCTGCGCCAGGAGTGCGCGACCGCGCGGGGGTCGCGGACCACGTGCACCACGTGGACGTCGACCCCGGCCGCCGCCAGGCAGAAGGCCAGCGAGGCGTGCTTGCTCGAATCGATCACGACCGGGCAGTCGGCGACCTCCCCCGCCGCGTCGTACAGATCGCGGTGGACGGCGACATACTCGTCCAGCTCGGCGGTGCCGGGTGTCGGCCACCTGCCGTTCCCCGCCCGCTCCTCGGCCAGCATCCTGGCCAGGGTCGGGATGCGCCGGGTGCGGTCGACGCGGGCCCTGAGCGCGATCATCCGGCGGGCCAGGTCCGCGGACCAGCCTCCGAACGCGCGCATCCCGACCTTGTCCCAGAAGGGGCACGTCCCGAAGGGCTCGCCGCATCCGCAGGCCTCGTCCGCGAGCACGCTCCTGGCCCAGAGGTGGACGACCTCGCCGAGCGGCACGATACCGGGGACCTCCCCGAGCAGGCGCTCCAGCAGCGTGGTCCCGCTGCGGCCGAGGCCGCCCAGGAAAACCACCCGAGCAGGTGACGGACTATCAGACACAGGCACGAATCCTTACCCGACGGATACGGAACGTGCCGAGGCTAGCGCGGAGCGTAACGGAGGGGTCAGAGAACGGACAAAGGATCTACCCAGCGAACGCGGCACCGTCCGCCGGTGCCGCGTTCCCGCGATGAGGGCCGACCCGGGTGCGGGATCTGGAGCACCCCGCACCCGGTCGCCGGCCGGCGTGCTCAGGGAGTCACGACGGCGATCTTGTCGACGTAGTCCTCGGTGACCCAGAGGTTGTCGTCGGGGCCGGCCGCGATGTCGAACGGCCCGGAGATGGCGGTCGGCAGCGAGGTCTCGGTGATCGTCCCCGAGGTGGTGATACTGGCGACGTTGTTGGCGCACTGTTCGACGAACCACAGGTTGTTGTCCGATCCGACGGTGATGCCCCACGGGCAGCTGTCGGGATCGGCGAGCGGGTACTCGGTGAAGGTGCCCGCGGTGGTCATGGAGCCGACCTTGCCGTTGGCGTCGGTGTACCACAGGTTGCCGTCCGGTCCCGTGGTGATCCCGATGGGGACCGCGCCGGAGGACGGGACGGCGAATTCGGTGATCGTTCCGCCGATGGTGATTCGCCCGATGTTGCCCACGAGCGCCTCGGTGAACCACAGGGCGCCGTCCGGGCCGGTGGTGATCCGCCAGGGGTAGGCGCCCGCGGTGGGCAACGGGTACTCGGTGATCGTCCCCGAGGTGGTGATCCGCCCGATCTTGTTGCCTTCCACCTCGATGAACCACAGAGCGCCGTCCGGACCCGCGGTGATCCCCCAGGGGTAGGCGCCCGCGGTGGGCAGCGCGTATTCGGTGATCGTCCCCGAGGTGGTGATCCGCCCGATCTTGTTGCCCACCGCCTCGGTGAACCACAGAGCGCCGTCCGGACCCGCGGTGAGGTGCCCCGGCTGGGAGTCGGTGGTGGGGATGGTGTATTCGGTGAACAGGCCCGCCGTGGTGACGCGTCCGATCTTGTTGGCGTAGTTCTCGGCGAACCACACCGCGCCGTCCGGCCCGGTGGTGATCCCGATGGGGGTCGACGGGCTGGTCGGTATCGACAGCTCGTTGATCGTCGGTGCCCGCAGGATCTGTGCCGTGCGCCCGGCCTCCGTGGCGAACCGGGGCCGGGGCGCGGGCGGGAAGTGACAGCGGATGCGCCGATGCTGTGGCATCTGCTTGAGCTTGAGGCAGATCTTTATCCATGGACGCGGCAGGGAGGGCTGGTGTGGCGGGGTACCGGAGGCGGATACCGGCAGGGGGATGCTCGCCGCCAGGATCAGGGCCATGACCACGAGCGGATATCCCAGGCGCCTTGAGTAGCGATGCATGACGTCCCTTCGAAAAAGAAAGCCCAAAAGGAAGGCGGGTGGACCGCCGGGTGTATTCGAGCGATGTGAGATCCGCGGCGTCGGAGCGCCGTGAGCGAGAATCCGCGGGCATCGGCACGAACACCCTGAAGGCCCGCTCCGGACGATGTTCGTCACCGCTGTCCGGCCTCGGCGATCCCAATATCCCGCTCGGCCGCCGTTCGTCGTCGATCATCTGCGTCCGTGGCTGGTCATGGAAGCGCCAACTCATCGGCGGCGACCAGGGGCGCGTCCGGTTCCATCGGCGGGCGATCTCCGACGCGTCGGACGCGCGGACTCCGGGTGGTCCCCGCGGACGGCAGAGCGGCTCGATCGGCCGGCGTCATCGTCGTCCTACGCCGGACAACGGACCGCCGCTCAGGCGACCGAGTGGGTGATGACACCGCTGTAGACACCCGTGGCGGTGGCGGCCGAGACGGTGACGACGAGCGTCGGCGCCCAACTCGTGGAGCTGGGCAGAGATATCGTCTTGCGCCCGCCGAAGGCGGTCACCGACGTGGACAGGGGGACCGCCTGGGCCGCGGTGGCCTGTCCGGGAGTGCGGTTGCCGCCACCCGATGAATCGGTGACCGTGCCGGACCAGTAGGAGATGTTGGCTTTTGTGATGGTCTGCGCCGGCGATCCGCCGCCGGTGGTGAAGTTCGTGGCCGATACGGTCGCCGTCCAGGGGGGGACTCCGCTCCGGGTGTCGACCACGGTCACCGTACCCAGAGAGGCGCTGATCGTGTCGCCCGCGGCGCCGCTGCCGAGATTCGCCGAGGCGGGCACGGTGATCGTCAGCGTGTCGGCGCGCCAGGCGACCGTCGCGCCGGCCACGGCTGCGGAGGTCGGAGCCGCGGGAGCGCCGAGGGCCAGCGGCAGGACGATCGACGCCACCAGCGACAGGGGGGTCCGCGCGACGAAGCTGCCGGCCCGGCTCTTCCTCATAACGATTCCTCACATGTGAGTCGTGGGCGATGCGCGTGGAGCATCCGTTCGGTGACGCACGGAAACCGATGGCAGCCTAGATCACACGATTCGGGGGACGTTCTCCAAACTCGTCCGTGGGCGGTAAGTCCCCGGCAAAGGCATCAGGGGAAACCTCGCGCCGACGCGGATGGGCCGGCCGGCCACGGCGGGAGACGGCCGTGGCCGAAGAGGTGGCGATGGCCCGCCTGGTCCAGCCACCCGGCCGGTTCGTCCGCACGCCCTTCCCGGCGATCAGGCCACCGGCCCGACAATTACCGGTAGACACCATGTGATCACCAAATGTTTCCAGATGCCTCCGGAGGCGGCTCTCGAAAACCGATCACCGCGCAAGATGTGATCACGTAAGAACGGCCCAGCGGCGAAAGTCCGGCGGAGGAGATCAGCAGTGTCCAGAAACCGTCTTTGCATTCCTCTGGCAGGTATCGCCGGAGTGGTGGCGGCCATGATGACGGCTCCGAGCTCCCAGGCCGACACCTGCCCCGCGTCGACCACCTGCTCCACCACGGTGACCTTCACGGTGACCGCCCCGAACGGGCTGACGATCACCGTGCCCAACGGTCCGGTCAGCGTTGGAAGCGGCACGCCGGGCAACCAGATCAGCGGGCAACTCGGCTCGATCACGGTGTCCGACCAGCGTGCCGCGCTCACCGCGACCTGGATCGCGACGGTCATCGCGGCCTCGGGAGGCTTCACCACGGGAGGCGGCACGGCCGCCGAGACCATTGCCACCGCCAACGTCTCCTACTGGGCCGGCCCCGCGACCGCCACCACCGGCACCGGCACCTTCGTTCCGGGCCAGGCCAACGCGGCGGCCGCGCAGACGCTGAGCGCGTCGCGCACCGCCTTCAGCAAGACGACCGGCTCCGGCAACAACTCCGCCACCTGGAACCCGACCGTCGTCATCAACGTTCCCGCCCAGGCCGTGACCGGCACCTACACCGGCACGGTGAGCCACTCCGTTGCCTAGCCCACTGCTGCGGCGGCTCGTCTCGGCGGCGCTGCTCGCGCTCCTGTCGCACCCGATGATCGGTGCTCCGGCGAGCGCGGGCACCGGGCACCGGGAGGCGCGTCCGGCCGACGAGGCATTCCTCGGCATCAGGTTGCTGGAGATTCCCGCCAACCGGATGGACGACCCGCGATCACATGCCTTCATCGTCGACCATGTCAATCCCGGCACCACCTTCACCCGGCGTTTCGAGGTCTACAGCACCTCGGCCAAGCCCCAGCACGTGCGGCTGTATGCCGGCGCGGCCGATATCCGCGGCGCCCGCTTCACCTTCGCACCGGGCCGCACCCCCAATGAGCTGAGCTCATGGATCACGCTCAACCGCCCCGCGGCCGACCTGCCGGCACACGGCAGCGCACCGGTCAAAGCCACCATCGCCGTGCCGGCATGGGCGACCAAGGCGGAGCGGTACGCCGTCATCTGGGCGGAGGTCTCCTCGGCCGGCCCGGGCCCGGAGGGCAACGTCGCACTCGTCAACCGCGTCGGGATCCGCGTCTATCTCGACGTCGGCCCGGGCGGTGAACCGCCCTCGGACTTCCGGATCGGCAAGATAGTCCCGCAGCGAACCGGAGACGGACAGCCGAAGGTCGTGGCAACCGTCGCCAACACCGGCCGGCGCGCCATCGACGTCGAGGGACAGCTGACCCTGTCAGCAGGGCCCAGCTCGCTGAGCGCCGGCCCCTTCCCGACCGACCGCGACACAACGCTGGCACCCGGCGAGCAGGGAGAGGTCACCGTACTGCTGGGCAAGGTCCTCCCCGACGGGCCCTGGAAGTTCCGCCTCGCCCTCCGCGGCGGCCGGATCGGTCACACCGCGACCGGAACGCTCACCTTCCCCGCCAAGCCCGGCAGTTGGGGCCCACCGGCGTCGTTGGACTCCCCACTGACGCTGGCCCTCTCGCTCACCGGGCTGGTGGCCCTTGTCGCCGTGGTGATCCTCCTCATCGGCCTCCGTCGTCTCCGCGCACGTCAGCGGATCCAGGCCGCCGGTCATCTCCATGGCGACCTCGTCTGACGTCGGCCGGCGTACCGCGCCGACGGCCGGACGACAGTGGCCGGCCCCGAGGACACGGAACCGCCCGCGGCCCGGGCCTGGTCTCCTCCGTGACGTACCAGGAAGGAGACCACGGCGCCGGGCGCGGGCGGTGGGCGGGCTACTTGGCGTCGACGATCATGCCGGCGCCGACGGTGTTGTTGGTGGCCTCGTCCACGAGGATGAAGCCGCCGGTGAGGCGGTTGCGGGCGTAGTCGTCCACGAACAGGGGCTGGGTGACGCGGAGCGAGACGCGTCCGATCTCGTTGAGACCGAGCGAGGAGGCGGCCTCGTCCCGGTGCAGGGTGTTGACGTCCAGCCGGTAGTGCAGGTCCTTGACCAGGACGCGGGCCGTACGGGTGGTGTGCTTGATGGTCAGCTTGGCGCGCGGGGCCAGCTTGCTGGAATCCGTCATCCAGCAGATCATCGCCTCCAGTTCCTGGGAGACGTGCGGCTGGTTGTTCGGCCGGCAGATCATGTCGCCGCGCGAGATGTCGATGTCGTCCTCCAGCCGGAGGGTCACCGACATCGGCGGGAACGCCTCGTCGACCGGTCCGTCGAAGGTGTCGATCGACGCGATGCGCGTGGCCAGGCCCGAAGGCAGGTGCATGACCTCGTCCCCCGGCTTCAGCACGCCTCCGGCGACCTGGCCGGCGTAGCCTCGGTAGTCGTGGAAGGCCGGGTCGGTGGCCCGCTGCGGGCGGATGACGTACTGCACGGGGAAGCGCACGTCGACCAGGTTGCGGTCGGAGGCGATGTGCACGTGCTCCAGGTGGTGCAGGAGCGAGGACCCGTTGTACCAGGGGGTGTTCTCCGAGCGTGCCACCACGTTGTCACCGTGCAGCGCCGAGATCGGGATGAACGTCAGGTCCGGCGCGTTCAGCTTGGAGGCGAAGGCGGTGAACTCCTCGCGGATCTCCTCGAACCGCTCCTGCGAGTAGTCGACCAGGTCCATCTTGTTGACGGCCAGGACCAGGTGCGGCACCCGCAGCAGCGTGGTGAGGAAGGCGTGCCGCCGCGACTGCTCCAGCACGCCCTTGCGCGCGTCGATCAGGACGATCGCCAGGTCGGCGGTGGAGGCACCGGTGACCATGTTCCGGGTGTACTGGATGTGCCCAGGGGTGTCGGCGATGATGAACTTGCGCTTGGGAGTGGCGAAGTAGCGGTAGGCCACGTCGATGGTGATGCCCTGCTCCCGCTCGGCCCGCAGGCCGTCGGTGAGCAGCGACAGGTCGGTGTACTCGGTGCCGCGGTCCCGGGAGGTGCGCTCGACGGCCTCCAGCTGGTCCTCGAAGATCGCCTTGGAGTCGAAGAGCAACCGCCCGATGAGCGTCGACTTTCCGTCGTCGACGCTTCCCGCCGTGGCAAAGCGAAGGATGTCCATCAGAGGTGCTCTCCAGAGGTCGTACGGCTTGCGGCGCGGGACCGCGCGGGAAGAAGGGAGACGGGAGGGTGGGTGAGCACTAGAAGTAGCCCTCCCGCTTGCGGTCCTCCATGGACGCCTCGGAGGCGCGGTCGTCGGCGCGGGTGGCGCCGCGCTCGGTGATCCGGCTCACCGCGATCTCCTCGATGATCGCCTCGACCGTCGCGGCACCCGACTGGACCGCGCCGGTGCAGGTCACGTCGCCGACCGTGCGGTAGCGGACCGTCATCTCCTGGAGCGGCTCGTCCTCGTCGCGGGTGATGAACTCGCTGTCGGCCAGCAGCATGCCGTCGCGCTCGAACACCTTGCGGGTGTGGGCGTAGTAGATCGAGGGGATCTCGATGCCCTCGCGCCGGATGTAGTCCCAGATGTCGAGCTCGGTCCAGTTGGACAGCGGGAACACCCGGATGTGCTCGCCCTTGCGGATCCTGGCGTTGTAGAGGTTCCACAGCTCGGGCCGCTGGTTCTTGGGGTCCCACTGGCCGAAGTCGTCGCGGAAGGAGAACACCCGCTCCTTGGCGCGGGCCTTCTCCTCGTCGCGGCGGGCACCGCCGAACACGGCGTCGTACTCGTTCTCCTCGATCGCGTCCAGCAGCGTCGTGGTCTGCAGCCGGTTGCGCGAGGCCCTGCGGCCGGTCTCCTCGACGACGCGCCCGGCGTCGATGGAGACCTGGACGCTGGCGACGACCAGGCGCGCGCCCAGCTGCGCGGCGCGGCGGTCCCGGAACTCGATGACCTCTGTGAAGTTGTGGCCGGTGTCGACGTGCATCAGTGGGAAGGGAATCGGCGCGGGCCAGAACGCCTTCTCCGCGATGCGGAGCATGACGATGGAGTCCTTACCACCGGAGAAGAGCAGACAGGGACGCTCGAACTCGGCCGCGACCTCACGCATGATGTGGATGGCCTCTGCCTCGAGGACGTCGAGCTGCGACGTGGTGTAGTCGCGCTGAAGCATCAAACTCTCCTAGCGGGGATTAGCGGTGCAGATCCCGGATTCCAGCGAGCAACGTCGGCGCCAGTCCCGGTAGGGATACAAGGATATCCGGCAATGAGGGGTCGGGCTGGTTGTAGGCCAGCTGCGAGCCGTCGATGCGGCTGGCGTGGGCCCCTGCGGCGAGGGCCACCGCGACGGGCGCGGCGGAATCCCACTCGTACTGGCCACCGGCGTGCACGTAAGCCTCGACCGCTCCGGTGAGCACTGCGGAGATCTTGGCACCGGCCGACCCGATCGGTATCAGGTCCGCGCCGACGAGAGCCGCCAGTTTCTGGACGAACTCCGGCGGGCGGGTCCTGCTGACCGCGATCCGCGGCCTGGCGCCCGCCTCGGGGGCGGGCCGCACCGGAGGTTCGGCGGTGGAGAGCGTACGACCCTGGGCCGGTAGCGCGACGGCACCGGCCGTCAGCGTGCCATGCTCCCAGAGCGCCACGTGGACCGCCCAGTCCTCACGGCCCTCCTCGGCGAACTCTCGGGTGCCGTCCAGCGGGTCGACGATCCAGACCCGCTCGGCACGGAGCCTGCGCGGGTCGAGCCGCTCCTCGCTGGTCGCCTCCTCGGACAGCACGCTGTCGTCCGGGCGCAGCCGCGCCAGGGCCTCCATCAGGAACAGGTGAGAGGCGATGTCACCCTCCTTGCGCAGCTCGGAGGGGTTGTCGAAACCCCGCTCCGCGCGCAGGGCCGCCAGCTTCTCGCCGGCCGTCGTCGCCAACTCCGCGGCGAGTGTGTGATCGTCGCGAACGGTCATCAGTATGCTCCAGCTCCTCGCGCGACAGCCGACCAGGTCTTCCACAGGATCTGCAGGTCCAGCATGAGAGACCAGCTCTCCACGTAACGCAGGTCCAACCGTACCGATTCCTCCCAGGACAGGTCAGAGCGACCGCTCACCTGCCACAGACCGGTCATGCCCGGCTTGACCAGCAACCGGCGGCGGACATCGTCACCGTACCCCGCCACCTCCTCCGGTAGTGGCGGCCGGGGGCCCACCAGTGACATGTGTCCCAGCAGCACGTTGATCAGCTGGGGCAGCTCGTCCAGCGAATGGCGGCGCAGCCGGGCACCCAGCGGGGTCACCCTCGGATCGTTCTTGATCTTGAAGAGCGGACCCTGCCCGTCGCTGGACAGGGTGATCTTCCGGCGCTCGGCGTCGGCGCGCATCGTCCGGAACTTGTAGATCGTGAACTCCGCGCCGTCGCGGCCCACCCTCGTCTGCCGGAAGAACGCCGGCCCCGGCCCGGAGGCCCGCACGGCCGCCGCCACCACCACCAGCAGCGGGAGCAGCACCGCCAGCAGCACCCCGGCGCCGATCCGGTCGAACAGGTTCTTGACCACCTGGCGCAGGCCGGAGATCTCGGGGTGGTCCACGTGCAGCAGCGGCAGCCCCGCCGCCGGACGGATGGTGATCCGCGGCCCGGCCACCTCCATCAGCGCGGGGGCCACGACCAGGTCCGTGTCGGTCTTCTCCAGCCGCCAGGCCAGTCGCCGCAGCGCCACCCCGTCCATCTCCGGGCAGGCGAGCACGGCCACGGTGTCGGCGTGGACCTGCCCGACCGCGAGCGCGACGTCGGAGAGGTCACCGAGAACCGGTACACCCTCTACGTCGCCCATCCCGTCGCGCGGGGCACAGGCCCCGACGACCTCCATGCCGTGGTAGCGCTCCCGGCGGAACCTGCGGACCAGCTCGCCGATCGCCACCCGGTGACCCACCGCCACCACCCGCCGCATGCACCTGCCCCGGGCCCGCCTGCGGTGCAGGGAGCGGCGCAGCCCGTACCGCGTCAGGAGGGTGAGCAGCGTCGTCAGCGGGAGTGCCAGCACCACGTAGCCGCGGGCCACATCGGTCTTGGTGAGGTAGGCGCCGACGGCGAGGGCGGCGGTGAGCATGAAGCCACACTGGAGGATCCGCTGGAACTCCTCCGAGCCCAGGCCGATGAGCCGAGGCTCGTAGGCGCGGTTCAGCGCGACCACGCAGACCCAGACGGCGGGCAGGGCGGCGCTCAGCATGACGTACGGGAGAACGTAGGCGGTAACCTCGCCGAATCGAACGAGCAGCGCGAGAGCTCCGGCCAGGGCGGCGCAGACGGTGTCGGCGGCGAGGGCCATCGCGCGGTGCCCCCGTACCCAGTCCGGCATCTGACGGCGCGAGACCGGCACGGCTCCGGACCCGGCCTGGACTGCGGTCACGTCACGCACGCGCTCCCCCTGCGTAACCGTTCATGGACAGACAGTTACGTAATGGTAGCGGCGACAAGAGAGGCCCGAAGGTTGAAGACCGAAACGTACATCTCTGTGGATGTCGAGGCCGATGGCCCCATTCCGGGACCGTATTCAATGGTCAGCTTTGGTATGACGGTGGCCGGGCGGATGACCGGAAAGGTCTTCGAGCCGGTCGATCCGCAGACCCGTACGTTCTACGCGGAGCTGCGGCCGATCAGCGACGACCATGTGCCCGAGGCGCTCGCGGTGAGCGGGCTTGACCGGGAGACGCTGCTCCGCGAGGGCCGCGACCCGGCCGAAGCGATGCGGGAGGCCGCCGCGTGGATCCGCGACGCGTGCGGGAACAGCACACCGGTACTGGCCGCCTACCCGCTCTCCTACGACTGGATGTGGATTTATTGGTACTTCATGCGATTCGCCGGTGTCTCACCGTTCGGGCACTCGCGCTGCATCGACATGAAGACGCTGTACGCGGCCAAGGCGGGAGTGCCGATCGGCTGGGCGACCAAGCGGCAGATGCCCAGGCACCTGCTCTCCCAGCGGCCGCACACGCACAACGCCCTGGACGACGCGATCGAGCAGGCCGAACTCCTCCAGAACCTGATGGCCCTCGCCTGATCGAACCACCATCACCCCACGAGGACGCCCGGCGTCGCTATCAACTCGCGAGGCCGCGCCGGCGAGTCGCCCCCAAGAAGGGCAATGGGACGTGCTCTTCCTACGTCCCTGAGGGACTACCCGTGAGGCCGCGCCGGCGACTGGACTGAGGAGAGGGAGGTCGCGAGGAACGAGTGACCTCCCTCGACGAGGGAAGGAGCCGGACAAGAGCGGCCGAACCGCGACGCGTCAGCGTCGCCATGTAACAGCCGAACCGCGACGCGTCAGCGTCGCCATGTAACAGCCGAACCGCGACGCGTCAGCGTCGCCATGTAACAGCCGAACCGCGACGCGCCAGCGTCGCAATCAACGCGGCGGTCCCGAGATGTTCAGGTCGCCGGCGTGGAAGGCGTTCTGGGTCGGCTCCAGGCCGAGCCTGATCAGCGACTCCACCACGTCGGCCGCACGGTCGACCAGGAACCCGAGATCCTTGCGCTCGGCGGTGGCGAAGTCGCGCAGGACATAGGTCGCGGCGTCCATCCGGCCCGGCGGGCGGCCGATGCCGAACCGGACCCGCAGGTAGTCCTTGGTGGCCAGCGACTTGGTGATCGACTTCAGCCCGTTGTGACCGTTGTCGCCGCCGCCCAGCTTGGCCCTCAGCGCGCCGTACGGGATGTCCAGCTCGTCGTGGACCACGATCACGCGGGCCGGGTCGACCTTGTAGAAGTCGGCCAGAGCCTTGACCGGTCCGCCGGACAGGTTCATGAAGGACAGCGGCTTGGCCAGCACCGCGGGGACACCCGCCAGGCGGCCCTCCAGCACCTCCGAGCGCGACCTGTGCGCCTTGAAGCGCCCACCGGCGCGCGCGGCCAGCTCGTCCAGGACCATGAACCCCGCGTTGTGCCGGTTTCCTACGTACTCCGGCCCGGGGTTTCCCAGGCCCACGACCAGCCAGCGGTCCACGATCGGCATCCCCTTCATACGCGCGTCAGGGCGGCCCGGGAACGGGCCGCCCTGACAGATCTAGCAGAGAAAACTACTCGGCGCTCTCGGCACCCTCGGCGGCCGCGCCCTCGGCCGGAGCGGCCTCGGCGGTCTCGCCCTCGGCCGCGGGCTCGGCGGTCGGGGCCGCGGAGACGATCAGGACCAGCGCCTCAGGGTCGGCGGCGAGGCTCGTGCCCTTGGGCAGCTTCAGGTCGGCGGCGGTGATCTGGGTGCCGACCTCCAGGCCCTCGACGTCGACCTCGACGCCCTCGGGGATGTGGGTGGCCTCGGTCTCGACCGAGACGGAGACGAGCTGCTGGTCGAGGATGCCGTCGGCGACCTCGCCGGTCACGACGACGGGAATGTCGACGGTGACCTTCTCGCCGCGCCTGACGAGCAGGAGGTCGACGTGCTCGAGGAAGCCCTTGATCGGGTCGCGCTGGACACCCTTGGGCAGCGCGAGCTCGTCGACCGCACCCTCAAGGCGGATCAGCACGTTCGGCGTACGCAGGGCGAGCAGCAGCTCGTGACCCGGCAGGGACAGGTGCCTCGGCTCGGAGCCGTGTCCGTAGAGGACGACGGGGACCTTGTCCTCGCGACGGATCTTGCGGGCGGCGCCCTTGCCGAACTTGTCGCGGAGCTCGGTGGCGATTACCACTTCGGACATGCTGATCTCCTAGGGATCTCAAGAATCGGAAGATGCGTTCCCCCTCACCCGCCCTAGCGGAAGGCGTTACGAACGCAACCTGACAACCCTACCGTGTTGCTGGCGACGTTAACGCGTCGCGGTCGAGGCTGGACCGACCATTCCCCCGAGGTAGCCGCACAGTTCCGTGTCGAACCCCCTCGTCGACTCCCTCACCGGGACGACCCGTGAGGCCGCGCCGGCGACTGGACTGAGGAGAGGGAGGTCGCGAGGAACGAGCGACCTCCCTCGACGAGGGAAGGAGCCGGACAAGAGCGGCCTCACCGCGACGCGCCAGCGTCGCCAGCAACTCGCGAGGAACGAGCGACCTCCCTCGACGAGGGAAGGAGCCGGACAAGAGCGGCCTCACCGCGACGCGTTGGCGTCGCAGATAACACAGCTAGCTGTCGCCTTCGAAGAGGCTGGTCACCGAACCGTCGCTGAAGACCTCGTTGATCGCGCGGGCGATCAGCGGGGCGATCGACAGGACCGTGAGCTTGTCAAACCTCTTCTCCTCGGGGAGCGGCAACGTGTTGGTGACGATGACCTCGGAGACCCTGGAGTTCTTCAGCCGGTCGACCGCGGGGTCGGAGAAGACCGCGTGGGTGGCCGCCACGACCACGTTGGTGGCGCCCTGCTCGTAGAGGGCGTCGGCCGCCTTGCAGATCGTGCCCGCGGTGTCGATCATGTCGTCGATCAGCACACAGGTACGGCCCTTCACCCGGCCGACGACCTCGCTCACCTTCACCTGGTTGGCCACGTCGAGGTCGCGGCGCTTGTGGATGAAGGCCAGCGGGGTGCCCAGCGTGTCGGCCCAGCGCTCCGAGAGCCGCACCCGCCCGGTGTCGGGTGAGACGATCGTGGTCGTCTCCAGATCGAGCTTGTCCTTGAGGTAGTTGACCAGGACCGGCATGGCGAACAGGTGGTCCACCGGGCCGTCGAAGAACCCCTGGATCTGGGAGGTGTGCAAGTCGATCGACATCAGCCGGTCGGCGCCGGCCGTCTTGAACATGTCGGCCATCAGACGGGCGGTGATGGGCTCGCGGCCCCGCCCCTTCTTGTCCTGGCGGGCGTAGCCGTAGAACGGCATGATCACGGTGATCCGCTTGGCGGAGGCGCGCTTGAGCGCGTCCACCATGATCAGCTGCTCCATGATCCACTGGTTGATCGGCAGAGTGTGGCTCTGCATGACGAACGCGTCACAGCCACGGACCGACTCCTGGTAACGGGCGTAGATCTCCCCGTTGGCGAAGTCACGCAGCGTGGTCGGCGTCTCCACGATGCCGAGGTGGCTCGCCACCTCGGCTGCCAGCTCCGGATGCGCCCTGCCGGAGAAGAACATCATGTTCTTCTCACCGGTCTTCTTGATGCTGCTCATGCCGTCCCCCTCGCCGGAGAGCACATCGATGTCCGCGCGACGCCGCGCCCACCGGGCCGCTCGCTCCGCTCACTCACGTCTGGCTCCCCTGCTGTTTCCCCGACTCGGCGGCCTTCAGCGCCGCCTGAGCCGATCTGGTGCCCGCGCGTCTGCGCACGACCCACCCTTCGATATTGCGTTGCCGCCCGCGGGCCACCCCGATGCTCCCTGCCGGGACATCTCCGTCGATGACCGAACCCGCGGCCGTATATGCGCCGTCGCCGATGTTGACCGGCGCGACGAGCATGGTGTCGCATCCGACGAAGGCGTGCTCGCCCACCGTCGTGTGATGCTTGTTGACCCCGTCATAGTTGACGAAGATCGCCGAGGCGCCGATGTTGGCGCCGGCGCCGATCGTCGCGTCGCCCACGTAGCTCAGGTGCGGCACCTTCGCACCCTCTCCGACCTGGGCGTTCTTCATCTCGACGTACGTTCCGGCCTTGGCCTTGCGGGCCAGCACGGTGCCGGGGCGCAGATAGGCGTACGGCCCGACCAGGGCCTCGGGGCCGATCACGGCCTCGGTGCAGACGGCGTTGCGCACCAGCGCCCCCTCGCCGACGACGGTGTCGGTCAGCGTGCTGGCGGGACCGACCTCGGCGCCCTCGGCGACCGCCGTACGGCCGTGCAGCTGGGTGCCGGGGTGGATCACCACGTCCCGTTCGAGGGTGACGTCCACATCGATCCAGGTGCTGGCCGGGTCGACCACGGTCACCCCGGCCCGCATGTGCGTCTCCAGCAGGCGCGCGTTGAGAACCTGGCGGGCGAAGGCGAGCTGTACGCGGTCGTTGACGCCCTCCACCTCCACGTAGTCGGCCGCGACGTGGGCGCCGACCCGGTGGCCGTCCTGGCGCAGGATCGCGAGGACGTCCGTGAGGTACTCCTCGCCCTGGGCGTTGGAGGTGGACACCCGCTTGACCGCGTCGGCCAGCAGGGACCCGTCGAAGGCGTAGACGCCGGAGTTCATCTCCTTGATCGCCCGTTGCGCGGGGTCGGCGTCCTTCTCCTCGACGATCTCCAGGACCGCCCCCGAGGCGTCGCGGATGATCCGGCCGTAGCCGTACGGGTCGGGCACCTCGGCCGTCAGCACGGTGACGGCGTTGCCGTCCTCGCCGTGCCGTTCGAGCAGGGCCGCGAGGGTCTCGGTGCGCAGCAGCGGCGTATCGCCGTAGGTCACCAGGACGGTGCCGCCGATGGTGCCCACCGTCTCCAGGACGGTACGGACGGCGTGGCCGGTGCCCCTCTGCTCGGCCTGCACGACGACCCGCGCGTCAGGGGCGGTGCCGGTCAGGTGCGCCTGGACCCGCTCCCGTTCGTGGCCGATGACAACGATGAGCCGCTCGGGTTCGAGCCCCCTCGCGGCGGCGAGCATATGGTCGACCAGGGTACGGCCGCACAGTTCATGAAGGATCTTCGGTGTTCTCGACTTCATCCGGGTGCCCTCGCCTGCGGCAAGGACAATGACGGCGGCCGGGCGCGGCACACTCACGGACGAGGCTCCCTCGGCGTCGCGGCTGAGACATGACGAAGCACGGCGACGGACGTCCACCCCCAGGGCATGGCACCGTCACCTGCTCGACAACGTGAGGATACCTTCCCGTTCGGGAACCCACCCAGCCGACTAGCCGAGCCAATAAAGCAGACATAAGAGACGGCTCCGGCACCAGGACTCGAACCTGGACAACAAGGACCAAAACCTTGCGGGCTGCCAATTACCCAATGCCGGATCGGCCAGACAGCGGGGACGACCCCGTACGCCTGGCACCCCTACGATACAGAGCCCGCGGTGTCGAACGCGCGCCGTTTGGGGGCCGTCCTGTCCGCAAAGTCGAGCGGTCCCGGCAACGAGCCTGGGGAACCCGTCGTTTGGCAGGTCAGACACGGGTAGAACAGATTACGAAGCCGCTGCGGCGCCAGCCCCAGCGGCCCATCTTCCACACACTTGGTGCTTAGGGATTCCTAACTTACGATGGCGTAGGTTACGGTGGCGTAGCCGCACGTGAATCCTTGCCTTTCCGAGCCACCGCGAGGTAGCGCATGACCGTCATCGAAGAACGCCCTGCTCCGGGCCCCAAACCCGACGTAGACCCAGAGCGGAAGACACTGCCGGAGATCATCACCTTCGGGGTGGTCGTCGGTGCCCCGCTGATCGCCCTGGCCGCGGCCGTCCCGTTCGCCTGGGGCTGGGGACTCGGCTGGTCCGACATCGCGATCGCGGCGGTCTTCTACGTGGTCACCGGGCTGGGGGTCACCGTCGGCCTGCACCGCCACTTCACGCACGGCTCGTTCAAGGCCAAGCGTCCGCTGAAGATCGCGCTGGGCATCGCGGGCAGCCTCTCGATGGAGATGTCGGTGCTCGACTGGGTGGCCACCCATCGCAAGCACCACAAGTTCTCCGACAAGGAGGGCGACCCGCACTCGCCGTGGCGCTTCGGCACCGGCTTCGTGGCCGTGTCCAAGGGCCTGCTCTGGGCGCACATGGGCTGGCTGTTCGAGGCCGATCGGGCCAACCGTGAGAAGTACGCCCCCGACCTGGTCAAGGACCCGGACATCATCAGGCTGCACAAGTTCTTCCCGGTCCTGGCGATCACCACGATGGTCATGCCCGCCCTGCTGGGCGGCCTGCTGACCTGGTCGTGGTGGGGCATGGTCACCGGTTTCTTTTGGGGCACGCTGGTCCGGATCGGCCTGCTGCACCACGTGACCTGGTCGATCAACTCCATCTGCCACGTCTTCGGCGAGGAGTCCTTCGAATCACGCGACAAGTCCCGCAACGTGTGGTGGCTGGCCATCCCCTCCTTCGGCGAGTCCTGGCACAACCTGCACCACTCCGACCCCACCTGTGCCCGGCACGGCGTGCTGAAGGGGCAGATCGACCTCAGCGCGGGTGTCATCCGCTGGTTCGAGAAGGCAGGCTGGGCCCACGACGTCCGCTGGCCCACCCCCGAACGCCTGGCCGCCAAACGCATCACCGCCTGACCCGCCCTCCAGCACTCCCTCCCGGAGCCATGCCTCATGCTCTGCCCCTGAGGGACTCCCGTGAGGCCGCGCCGGCGACTGGACTGAGGAGAGGGAGGTCGTGAGGTACGAGCGACCTGCCTCGACGAGGGAAGGAGCCGGGTAAGAGCGGCCGAACCGCGACGCGCCAGCGTCGCCATCGGCACGCGTCGCCATTGGCTCGCGTCGCAATAAACACCCTGGAGCAGCATTATTAGAACCGTGAGCGAACCCCGACGGCGGATGTCAGGCAAGGAACGCCGGGAACAGTTGATCCAGATCAGCAGGACCCTGTTCGCGGAGAAAGGGTTCGACGGCACATCGGTCGAGGAGATCGCGGCGACCGCCAACGTCTCCAAGCCGGTGGTCTACGAGCACTTCGGCGGCAAGGAGGGCGTGTACGCGGTCGTCATCGACCGGGAGATGCAGAAGCTATTGATCATGGTAACCGAGGCCCTGTCCGCCTCGCACTCGCTGATCAAACTGGAGCGGGCGGCCCTGGCCCTGCTGGCCTACGTGGAGGAGAACAGCGAGGGTTTCCGCATCCTCGTCCGCGACTCGCACGCCGCCTCGGGGACCGGGACGTTCGCCAGCCTGATCAACGACATCGCCAGCCAGGTCGAGGACGTCATGGTCGACGAGTTCGTCGAACGGGGCTATGACCCCAAACTGGCCCCCATGTACGCCCAGATGCTGGTCGGCATGGTCGCGCTGACCGGCCAGTGGTGGCTGGACGTGCGCAGACCGTCGCGCGAGGAGGTCGCCGCGCATCTGGTCAACCTGGCTTGGAACGGTCTGACCGGGCTGGACCCGAGCCCTCGGCTCACCGCCTCCTCTCGCGGCCTGGGGCAGCGGCTGGCCCAGGCGCACCAGCGTCCGGCCGACGCCGGCCACCATCCACCGGGATCGCGCCCGCAGCCCCATCCCGCTGCATCGCGGTCGCCCGCGCCCCAGCCGCCCGCGCCCCTGACCGAAAAGGAGCTTCGGGAGCTGGAGAAGGCCCGCGAGCGGGAGCAGAAGGAACAGGAGAAGCTACGCGAGCGCGAACAACGCGAGGCCGAGAAGCTGGCCAGGGAGCAGGAGAAGGCACGGCTCCGCGAGCAGCGGGAGCTGGAGAAGGCCCGCGAGCGGGAGCAGCGGGAGCAGCAGCGGCTGCTGAGGGAGCAGGAGCGGGCCCGCGAGCGGGAGCAGAAGGAGCTGGAGAAGGCGATGCTCCGTGAGGCCAAGGCCGCCGAGCGCGAGGCCGTCAAGCGAGCGAAACTCGTTGGTGAAGAGCAGGAAAAGCTTGAGCCAAGTGAGTAAACAACAACGCCCGTTGAGCCGAAATTAACGTTCCGTTCAACAAAAGCGGGCATTCTGGTCATATGTCCGCTGAACCCGCTCGTTCCACCCCCGACGGACTTCCTCTCCCGCAAGAGCGCTTCCTCAACCGGGAGGAGAGCTGGCTCCAGTTCAACCAACGGGTTCTGGAGATGGCGGAGGATCCGTCTCTGCCGTTGCTGGAGAGAGTACGGTTCCTTGCCATCTTCGCCAGCAACCTGGACGAGTTCTTCCGGGTACGGGTGGCCGGGCTGAAACGGCGGATGGCCACCGGTCTCCTGCTCCGCACGAAGAGCGGGCTGAAGCCCCGCGAGGAACTGTCCAGGATCGCGGCGATCGCCAACGACCTCGCGCTGCGGCAGTCGGCCTGCTTCTACGAGCGGATCCGCCCGCAGCTGAGCGCCGAGGGCATCGAGATCGTGCGCTGGGACGACCTCGGCCGCGACGAGCGCACCGAGATGCGCAGGCTCTTCAGGGAGCGGATCAGGCCGGTGCTGACGCCGCTGGCCGTCGACCCGGCCCATCCCTTCCCGTACATCTCGGGACTCTCACTGAACCTGGCCGTCACCGTCCGCAACCCCTCGACCGGCAACACGGTCTTCGCCCGGGTCAAGGTGCCCAGCAGGCTTCCCCGCTTCGTCGCGGCGTCCGTGAATCGTTTCGTCCCGCTGGAAGATGTCATCGCCGCTCACCTGGGGCAGCTTTTCAAAGGTATGGAGATCGTCGAACACCACGCCTTCCGGGTGACCCGTAACGAGGACCTGGACGTCGACGAGGACGTCACCGAGAACCTCATGCAGGCCCTGGAGCGCGAGCTCCTCAAGCGCCGCTTCGGCCCCCCGGTCCGGCTGGAGGTCGAGGACACCATCACCCCCGAGGTGCTCGACCTGCTGGTGGACGAACTGGGGGTGGCCGAGCACGAGATCTGCCGGCTGCCGGGGCCGCTGGACCTGACCGGGCTGCACGCGATCGCCGACCTCGACCGGGGCGAGCTGACCTTCCGCCCGTTCGTGCCCGCGGAGGTGGTGCACGTCGAGGACGACATCTTCGCGGTGCTGCGCGAGCGGGACGTGCTGCTGCACCACCCGTACGACTCGTTCTCCACGAGCGTGCAGCGGTTCATCGAGCAGGCCGCCGCCGACCCGAACGTGCTGGCCATCAAGCAGACGCTCTACCGCACCAGCGGCGACTCACCGATCGTGGACGCGCTGATCGACGCCGCCGAGGCGGGCAAACAGGTGGTCGTGGTCGTGGAGATCAAGGCCAGGTTCGACGAGCACGCCAACATCAGCTGGGCGCGCAAGCTGGAACGGGCCGGGTGCCACGTGGTCTACGGCGTCGTGGGGCTGAAGACCCACTGCAAGCTGGCCCTGGTGGTGCGCCAGGAAGCCTCGGGCGAGCTGCGCAGCTACTGCCACATCGGCACGGGCAACTACAACCCCAAGACCGCCAGGTTGTACGAGGATCTGGGCCTGCTCACCGCCGACCGGCTGGTCGGCGAGGATGTCACGGACCTGTTCATCCACCTGACCGGCTACTCCAACCACTCGGCCTACCGGCGGCTGCTGGTCGCCCCGCACTCCCTGCGCGGCGGGCTGCTGGCCAGGATCGAGCGGGAGATCGCCCATCAGGAGGCGGGCCGCCCCGCCGGCATCAGGATGAAGACGAACTCCCTGGTCGACGAGCCCATCATCGACGCCCTCTACCGGGCGTCGCAGGCCGGCGTACCGGTGGATCTGTGGGTGCGGGGAGTCTGCACGCTCCGCCCAGGCGTACCGGGGCTGTCGGAGAACATCCGGGTCAGAAGCGTGCTGGGCCGTTTCCTCGAACACTCGCGGATCTACGAGTTCGGCCACGGCCGGCGCCCGGAGGTCTGGATCGGCAGCGGTGACATGATGCGCCGCAACATCGAGCGCCGGGTGGAGGTACTGGTCAAGGTCGCCAGCCAGCAGCAGCGGAACTACCTCAGCGGCCTGCTGGACCGGGCCATGTCCGACGACACCGCGACCTGGTGGCTCAACCCGGACGGGACCTGGGTCCGGCACCCCGGTAATGACCTGCAGACCTATCTGCTCGGCACCCGTAGGTGGAGGGCCGTCGATGGCTGAGCGCACCACCCATCCGGACGGCATGATCCGCGCGGCCGGGGCGGTCGTCTGGCGCGGTTCACCGGGCGCGCCGGAGATCGCCCTCGTCCACCGGCCCAGGTACGACGACTGGTCGTTCCCCAAGGGGAAGCTGAGGAACGGCGAGCACCCCATCGCCGGCGCGCTGCGCGAGGTGGCCGAGGAGACGGGGATCACCGTGGAGCTCGGCCGGTCGCTGCCGCCGAGCCACTACACGAAGGACGGCCGGCCCAAGCGCGTCGACTACTGGGTGGCCAGGATGCTCTCCGAGGAGCGCCGTACCGACACGCGTGAGGTCGACGACGTGGTCTGGCTGCCTGTCGAGGAGGCCGCACGGCGCCTGACCTACGACTGGGACGCCGGGCTGCTCCGCGCGCTCGGCGCGGCATCGCTCGCGACCACCCCGCTCGTGCTGGTGCGGCACGCCCTGGCGGGGAGCCGGCAGGACTGGAAGGGCGACGACGACGACCGGCCGCTCGACGAGAACGGCCTGAGGCAGGCCGAGGTGCTCGCGAGGGTGCTGGGCGCCTTCCGCCCCGCGGAACTGGTCAGCTCCCCCAGCAGGCGGTGCGTGCAGACCCTGGAACCGTACGCCGAACGAGCAGGCCTGCCGGTCCGGCTCGAACCCGTCCTGTCGGAGACCCACTACGACTTCCAGGGCTCCCTGCTCCTGGTCAAGGAGGCCCTGGCCGCGAACCGGCCCGCGGTCTTCTGCGGCCACGGCAAGACCCTGCCCGACCTGATCTCCGAATTCGGTGGCCGGTCCGGCGACACGCGGCCGGCCAAGGGCGCGTTCACGGTGCTGCACCACAACGGCGGCCGTGTCGTGGCCGTGGACCGTTACACCGTCTGACGCGATCTCCAGCGGGTTCCTCACCGGTCCCGGGCACGTGGCGGTCGAGAGGACGTCAGAGAAGCTTCGCGACGGCGTTCTCGGTGTCGGCCCAGAGCCGGGGGAACTCCTCGGCGGCGCGCTCGGCCCCGGCCCGCTCCACGCCGGTCAGCACGCCGTAGGTGTAGGTGTCCTCCCCCGCCAGGCGGGCGTTCGCGGCCTCGGCGGCCAGCCGCTCCTGCGCGACGACGCCGTCCATGTGGGTGCCCAGCGCCTCTTGTATCGCCTCCGCCCGCTTGGCCAGCTTCTTCATACCGAGCACCTCCGCGGTGTACCGGGCCCGCTTGGCCGCCTTGCGCACTTCGTGCATGGCGGACTCGTGCTCGGCGGGGTTCTCGATGGACAGCGCGGTGTCGTAGGCCCTGGCGACCCGGCGCCAGCCCTTGGCCGCGACTGCCTTCAGGCTCTCCGCGGGCCTGCCGGCGGCCTTGGTGAGCACGGGGGTGGCGATCAGGTCGTCGAGGGCGTCGAGCAGGGCGAAGTAGCGCTCCCCGCTGAGGGCGTCCCTGATCCGGTCGAGGGCCTCGTGCTCGTCGTCCAGCAGGTCGGAGCTGAGGCGGGCCCTGATCGGACCCACGATCAGGGCGCTGTCCAGGCTGTCGAGCCTGCTCGCGAACCGCTCGCGGATGACCTCCAGGTCGCGTGCCTCACCGAGGACCGCGCCGAGCCACTTGAGCTCGTCCTGGACACTCCCGGTGCCCCCGACGACCGTCCTGAACGACTTCATCGCGCTGCGGAGCCGCCGGGTGGCGACGCGCATCCGGTGCACGGCGTCCTCCTCGGCCTTACGGACCCGGGGGTCCTGCGCGAGCAACGCGCCGACCTGGGCGGTGAGATAACCGACGGCGACCTCACCCGCGGAACCCGGGGCCGTCCTGGCAGGCGGCTGCCTGTGGATCGCTCCGGCGCCGTCGAGCAGGCGAGCGAGCTTGCTCGCCGACTCGGCGGGACCGGCGCCGGCCTTGCGCAGCCGCTTTCCGACCTTCTTCAGCAGCCTCTCGTCGCCATGGAGGATCTCCGCCTCGACCTCGTGCCAGCGTTCGACGTGGGGCTCGTCACCTAGCACCGTGCCCTTGACCCGGTCGTCGGCGATCTCGACCAGCCTCACTCCGGCGCCGTTGACCAGCGTGGTGACGGCACGGCGGGTGTCCAGCTCGGCGACGGGCGCCAGCGGGGCGCCCCGGGTGTAGGCGAGCACCAGATCCGCCAGCTCGGCAGGAACGATCTTGATGCTCCGGGTCAGCGGGTGGGTGATCTCCTGCCGTACGCCCTTGGCCTTGGGAAGCTTGAGGTGCCAGCCGGGATCGGTACCGCCCCTGCGCCTTCTCAGGGTGACCCCCCGCGCGGCGAGCCTCAGATCGGGCGTGTCGAAGTAGAGGGCCACCAGCCGATGGGTCTTCGGGCCCACGACCTCCCCGACGCCCGGAAGTCCGGTGAGATCCGGCAGCTGGTAATCCTCCGGCACGTCGAACTTATCCTCGATCTCTATCGCCACAGGTCATCCCCTAATTTGCCCATATATCCATTCATGCCCGGTTGTTTGGCCAGAAACCCGCTCCTGAGATCAGCGGTCCACCGGCACCCGCCGGGCGGGCGGCGGCGCGTCGCCCGGTCACCTCCCGGCGACCACGAAGATCCTGCGGAAGGGGAAGACCGTGCCGTACGGCCCGCGGGGATAGGCCTCGCGGAGCAGGGCGGCGCAGTCGGCGAGGAAACCGGCGGCCTCGGCGGGGTCCAGCCGGTCGAGCATGGGGCGCAGGGCGGTACCGGTGATCCAGGAGAGCACGGCGTCGTCGCCGGGGAGCACGTGCAGGTAGGTGGTCTCCCACGCGTCCACCCGGCAGCCCAGTCGAGCGAGCAGGTCGTGATAGCCGGCCGGGTCGTCGACCGGGGAGGGGCGGGCCAGGTCGCCCAGCCGGTCGCGCCACCTCGTCCGGCAGAGCTCGCGGACCAGGGCGTGGCTGGGAGCGTCGAAGTTGCCGGGGACCTGGAAGGCGAGCCGGCCACCGGGGGCGAGGGCCTCCACCCAGCGCGGCAGCAGCTCGCGGTGGCCCGGCACCCAGTGCAGGACGGCATTGGACACGATCACGTCGACCGGCCGCCCAGGGCGCCAGCGCGTGACGTCGTCGACGGAGAAGGAGAGCGAACCGCCCGCCGGCGCCTTCTCGATCATGGCGGGTGAGGAGTCGAAGCCGTGGACCCGGGCGTCCGGCCAGCGCCTGGCGAGCTCGGCGGTGAGCTCGCCGGTGCCGCAGCCCGCGTCGACCACGTAGCCGGGGTTCGTCACGGCTACCCTGGAGACAAGATCGAAGAAGGGGCGCGAGCGCTCGTCGGCGTAGCGGCCGTAGATCACGGGGTCCCAAATATATCTCGACATCAAGACAATTGATATCCGGCGAGATATCTCGATGTCAAGACAGATAGACTCCTGACATGACCCTGCACCACGCGGACCATGACTCCGGCCGTTCGGCCGGAGCGAAGGACGAGGT
Source organism: Streptosporangium sp. NPDC049644 (assembly GCF_040675205.1). Taxonomy (NCBI): domain Bacteria; kingdom Bacillati; phylum Actinomycetota; class Actinomycetes; order Streptosporangiales; family Streptosporangiaceae; genus Streptosporangium; species Streptosporangium sp. NPDC049644. The sequence continues at coordinate 24,937 of NZ_JBFAOJ010000086.1, forward strand.
CGACCTGCTGGTCGCCGCCTGGAACCAGGAACGCCCGGATCTCGACGTGGAGCCGCTCCAGGTGCTCAGCCGAGTCTCCCGGCTGGCCCGCCATCTCGACCGCGCCCGCCGGGCCGCCTTCGCCGAGCACGACCTGGAGACCTGGGAGTTCGACGTGCTCACCGCCCTGCGCCGGGCCGGGGAGCCGTACCAGATGAGCCCGGGAGCCCTGCTCCGCGCGACGCTGGTGACGTCGGGCACGATGACCAACCGGATCGACCGGCTGGCCGCGGCCGGGCTGGTCAGGCGGCGCCCCGACCCCGAGGACCGGCGCGGCGTCCTGGTCTCCCTGACCGACGCCGGTCGGACCCGGGTGGACAACGCCTTCGCCGACCTGCTGCGCCGCGAACGCGAACTCCTGGCGAGCCTGCAGGAACGCGAACAGCAGGCCCTTTCGGACCTGCTGCGCACGCTACTCGTCCCTTTTGACGCGACCGACACCGGAGCGCACTGACCCTCCCATGCCCGAGGGCGGCGGGATAAACCCGGCGCGCCCCGAAGGCGTGTTCCCGGCCACCCTCGCGGGGCTCACTCGCCCAGGCGGTCGGCCAGCTCCAGCCACTCGCCCTCGATCGAGTCCTTCTCCGCGAGGATCTCCTTCAGCTGCGCGTCGAGCGAGGCCAGCCGCTCGTAGTCGGCGGCGGCGTCGGCCATCGACTCGTGCAGCTTCGTCTCGCGGCCGCTCAACTTGTCGAGCTGGCGTTCCAGGCGGGAGAGCTCCTTGCGGAGATCGCGCTCCTCACGCGCCGACAGACCGGCCGTCGTCTCCTTCGCGACCGTGGCCGAGGTGGCGGAGGCCGCACCGGAGACCGCACCGGACGCCGCGCGCGCGGACAGCGCCGCCCCCGAGGCCCGCCGGGACAGGTACTCGTCCACTCCGCCGGGGAGCATCGACAGCCTGTGGTCACCGAGCAGGGCGACGGTCCTGTCGGTGACCCGCTCCAGGAAGTAGCGGTCGTGACTGACCAGGATCAGCGTGCCCGGCCAGCCGTCGAGCAGGTCCTCCAGCTCGTTGAGCGTCTCGATGTCGAGGTCGTTGGTCGGCTCGTCGAGCAGCAGCACGTTGGGGTCGTCCATCAGGAGGCGGAGCAGCTGCAGGCGGCGCCGCTCGCCGCCGGACAGGTCACCGACGACCTTCCACTGCGCGTCCCCCTTGAAGCCGAGGCGCTCCAGCAACTGGGAGGCGGTCCACTCCCTCTTGCCGACCTGCACGAACTTGCGGACCTCCTCGACGGTCTCCAGCACCCGGCGCTCAGGGTCGAGCTCGCCCAGCTCCTGCGACAGGTGCGCCAGGCGGACCGTCTTGCCGCGTACCAGCCTGCCCGAGTCGGGGTGCACGGTACCGGCGAGCAGGCGGAGCAGCGAGGACTTGCCGGAGCCGTTCACCCCGATCAGGCCGATCCGGTCGCCGGGGCCGAACTGCCAGGTCGAGTGGTCGAGGACCAGCGGTCCCTGGCCGGGTCCCCCGGCGTGCAGCGTGACGTCCTCAAGGTCGTAGACCGTGCGTCCCAGCCGGGCCGCGGCGAACTTGACCAGTTCGACGCTCTCCCTGGCCGGCGGCTCGTCGGCGATCAACGCCTGGGCGGCGTCGATGCGGAACTTGGGCTTGGAGGTGCGGGCGGGCGGTCCCCGGCGCAGCCAGGCGATCTCCTTGCGCATCAGGTTCTGGCGGCGGGCCTCGGAGGCGGCGGCCACCCGGGCGCGCTCGGCCTTGGCCAGCACGTACGCGGCGTACCCGCCCTCATAGCGCTCGACCGCGCCGTCCACGACCTCCCACGTCCTGGTGGAGACCGCGTCGAGGAACCACCGGTCGTGGGTGACGACCAGCAGTGCCGTCCTGCGGCCGGCCAGGTGCCTGGCGAGCCAGTCGATGGCCTCGATGTCGAGGTGGTTGGTGGGCTCGTCCAGGATGATCAGGTCGTGCTCGTCGATGAGCAGCTTGGCGAGGGCGGTGCGACGCCGTTCACCTCCCGACAGGCTCCCGGCGAGCGCGGTCAGGTCGATGTCGCCGAGCAGACTGGCGAGGATCTCACGGATGCCCGCGTCACCCGCCCACTCGTGCTCGGACCTGTCACCGAGGACGATGTCGCGCACCGGCCGCGCCGGGTCGAGGTCGTCGCCCTGCGACAGCACCCCTACCTGGAGTCCCCGGTTATGGGTGACCCGCCCGGCATTGGGCTTGAGGTCACCGGCTATCACCGAGATGAGGGTGGTCTTGCCACCGCCGTTGCGGCCGACCACGCCGATGCGGTCGCCCGCCTCGATGCCGAGTGAGACGTCGTTGAGCAGGGGCTTGGGACCGTAGGAGTGGGAGACCGACTCAAGATTGACCAGATTCATCGCCAGACAAGCGTATCCGCTCCCGGCCCACCCGGCCCCCGCCGCGAGAACCGTCCCGTCCAGGACGGCGCCTCCGTCGGATGGCCGCCCCGGCCGGCGAGACGGCCGGTCGTGCGCCCGCGGGGGACGGGTGACCGGGAGAGCCTAGACGACCGCCGGGCCGGGCACGGGGCCGTGGGCGGTGATGACGTCGCGCGCCACGCCGGCGTCCTTCAGGCAGGCCGCCAGCTCGCCCGCGTGGGCCGCCGACCGGGCGAGGAAGGCACAGGTGGGCCCGGAACCGGAGACCAGCGAGCCGAGGGCGCCCTGCTTCCGCCCCGCGTCCAGGGTGTGGGCCAGCGAGCCGCGCAGCGCCACGGCGGCAGGCTGCAGGTCGTTGCCGAGCTGGGCGCCGAGGGCCTCAGCGTCTCCCTCGCGGAGCGCGGTCAGCAGTGCCTCGGCGGCCTGGGGCCAGGCCACCAGCTCGCCGCTCGCCTGGCGGAGGCGGTCGCACTCGGCGTAGACCGCGGCCGTGGACAGGCCGCCGTCGGCCAGCGCGAACACCCAGTGGAAGGTACCCGCGACGTCCAGCGAGGTCAGCCGCTCCCCCCTGCCGGTGCCGATCGCCGTACCACCGAGCAGGGCGAAGGGGACGTCGCTGCCGAGGTCGGCGGCGATCTCCATCAGGTCCTCGCGCGGCAGGCCGAGACCCCACAGCTCGTTGCAGGCCACCAGGGCCGCGGCGGCGTCGGCGCTGCCGCCCGCCATGCCGCCCGCCACCGGGATCGACTTGCGGATGAGCAGGTTCACCCCGTACGGGCGGCCCGCGTGCCCGGCCAGCGCGATGGCCGCCCGGATCGCGAGGTTGTCGCCGTCCTCGGGCACCTGGTCCGCGGACTCGCCCTCCACCCGGACGCTCATCCCGGTCTCCGCGGTGGCCGTGACCTCGTCGAAGATCGAGACGGCGTGGAAGACGTTGACGAGGTCGTGGTAGCCGTCATCCCGGAGCGGTCCGACGGCAAGTTGCAGGTTGACCTTCGCTGGTACGCGGACGGTCACGGAGTTCATGCGTCCCCCATGGGGGCTCGCTCACTGGTCACGACGTCAGATCGTAACGGGATCCCTCCCCCCCGCACGCAAACGAACCGGCAAATCACACTATGTACTGCTTTCAGACGTACGGTTCTCGGCGATCCGCGCGAAATCCTCGACCGTGAGCTGCTCGCCGCGCGCGGCGGGATCGATCCCGGCGGCCCGCAGCGCCCGCTCCGCGGCGGGGGCCGTACCGGCCCAGGAGGCGAGGGCGGCACGCAGGGTCTTGCGGCGCTGGGCGAAGGCGGCGTCCACCACCGCGAAGACCTCCTCGCGGGTGGCCAGCGTCGTGGGCGGCTCCCGCCTGACCATCGCGACCAGGCCGGAGTCGACGTTGGGAACCGGCCAGAAGACGGTGCGGCCGACGGGACCGGCCCGGCGGACGTCGGCGTACCAGGCGGCCTTGACCGAGGGGATGCCGTAGACCTTGGAACCGGGGACGGCGGCCAGCCGGTCGGCGACCTCGGCCTGAACCATGATCAGGACCTTGCGCAGCGACGGCTGCGTCTCCAGCAGGTGAAGCAGCACCGGGACCGACACGTTGTAGGGAAGGTTGGCGACCAGCGCGCTCGGCCGCTCCTCGGGCAGATCCTCGGGCAGCACGCGCATGGCGTCGGCGAGCACCACGGTGAGCCGGTCGGCTAGCTCCGGGGCGTGCCGGTCGACCGTCAGCGGCAGCTGGGCGGCGAGAACGGGATCGATCTCCACCGCGATCACGCCGCGGACCTCGGGAAGCAGCGCGAGCGTGAGCGACCCCAGCCCTGGACCGACCTCGATGACCACGTCGTCGGGCTCAAGCTCGGCCACCCTCACGATCTTGCGGACCGTGCCCGCGTCGATCACGAAGTTCTGACCGAGCTTCTTTGTAGGACGAATATTGAGCTTGTTCGCCAAAGTACGTATCTCCGCGGGGCCAAGAAGGCTCATGATGATTCCTCACGCAGCGGCTCGAACTCGCCACTGCGGTCTCCGACTCGTCTGCCTCGATCACCCAAGGTTGCTCTCCCATGTCATTCGACAAGTTTCCCGCACCCAAGCCCATGCGAGGACGCGTCAACGACTCCCTCCTGAAGGAGAGGGCTTGAGGTGCCACACCGCGCACCGATAGCCCCGCGTTGACCAGCCCGAGTCGTCACGAACTGGAGGTGCAACCAGATGACTACGTTGAACACAAGATCGCAGACCGACCTTGGGGTGCTTCCTCAGCCCCAGGCTCTCGAATCCGTGGGAGCAGACACGCCCGAGGGTGGGCACGAAACGGCTCACGGACACCGCCTCGCGGCGGTATCTGGTGTTCAACCTGGGCGAGGGGAGACCGGCCAGGCCGCACCACCGCACCGGCGTCGCCCCGAGGGCGCCACGGCGCCCGAGGGAGCGGGCAGTTCAGCCCACCCGGCCGTGTTCGTCCTCGACAGGCACGGCCAACCGTTGCAACCCACCAGCCCGGCCTACGCGCGTAAACTGCTGCGCTCAGGCCGGGCCGTGGTCCACCGCCACACCCCGTTCGTCATCCGGCTACGCGACCGCGCGGCCGCCGACTCCACCGTCCACGGCGTGCAGGTCGGTATCGACCCCGGCAGCAAGCACACCGGCATCAGCGTGTTTCGCGCCGACAGTGCCGACCGTAGCGGCCTGTACAGCATTCAGCTTGAGCATCGGGGCGGACGGATCCGCGACAGACTCACCGCGCGGGCCGCATACCGGCGAGGTAGACGGTCGCGGAACCTGCGCTACCGCGCCCCCCGGTTCGACAACCGCACCAGGCCGCAGGGGTGGCTGGCGCCGTCGCTGCGCCACCGCGTCGACATCACCATGTCCTGGGTGGTCCGGCTGACTCGGTGGGTGCCCGTCACGGCCGTCCACGTGGAGAAGGTCTCCTTCGACACCCACGCCCTGTCAGCCGGGAGGCCTTTGGAAGGCGTTGAGTATCAGCAGGGCACCCTGGCCGGGTACGAGGTCCGCGAATACCTGCTGGCCAAGTGGGGGCGCGCCTGCGCCTACTGCGGCGCGAGCGGCGTACCGCTCAACCTTGACCATCTCCACCCGCGTTCCCGGGGCGGCTCGGACCGGGTAAGCAACCTGACCCTGGCCTGCATCCGGTGTAACCAGGCCAAGAACGCCACTCCGGTGGAGGAGTTCCTCAAGGGCAGGCCCGCTCTGCTGACGAAGATCCTCCGGCAGGCGAAGGCTCCGCTGCGAGACGCAGCCGCCGTCAACGCCACCCGGTGGGCGCTGTGGCGGGCGCTGGAAGCGACAGGTCTGCCCGTTCACACCGCCTCGGGCGGTCGTACGAAGTGGAACCGCTCCCGCACCGGCGCCACCAAGTCGCACACGTTGGACGCGCTGCACGTCGGCCACCTCGGCACCGTGACCGCCTGGCCGTCCACGGTCCTGGTGGTCACGGCGACCGGTCGCGGTACCTACGCCCGCACCATCCCCGACCGATACGGGTTCCCCCGTCTTGCCCGGCCACGGAGCAAACTGCACCACGGCTTCCAAACCGGCGACCTGGTCCGGGCAAACGTCCCGGCGGGCAAGAAGGCCGGGATTCACCTCGGGCGAGTCCTGGTCCGCTCCTCCGGCTCGTTCGACATCACCACCCGGCACGGTCGCGTCGCCGGGATCAACCATCGGCATGTCCGTCATCTTCAGCGCGCGGACGGCTACGGCTACACGACCCGGAAAGAAGCCGATCGAAATGACTGACCGGTCAGGGCACGCTCGGGCCTTGACGGCCATCCCGCTCCCGGCTCCTCCCCCGCCTGAAGGAATCCGTTGCTTAATTGCCGCCGGTCGACGTCTGGCGTCGTTATCCAGTGCCGAACACGCAGGTCGCGGAGATCGAAAACGAATTGGGCAAGGGAGTCCTGAAGGCCGGGGCATCCTCGGGAGGTTACGGTGAACCAGCCCGGTGTCGAAGGACTGCGATCCAGCGACCCCGAGCGCATCGGGGCCTACCGCCTGCTCGGGCGCCTTGGCGAGGGCGGGATGGGGACCGTCTACCTGGCACTGGCGCCGGCGGGACGACCGGTCGCGCTCAAGGTGGTGAAGGCGGAGGTCGCGGTCGAGGACGGCTTCGCCGCGAGATTCCACGCGGAGGTCGAGAACGCCCGGCGGGTGGCCTCGTTCTGCACGGCGCAGGTGCTGGACAACGGCACCGGCGACGACAACCGGCCGTACATGGTCACCGAGTACATCGCCGGCACGCCGCTGTCCCGCCAGATCTCCGAGCACGGCGCGCTGGAGCCCGGAACGCTGCACGGCGTGGCCCTGGGGGTGGCGGCGGCGCTGGCCGCGATCCACGTCGCCGGCCTGGTGCACCGCGACCTCAAACCCGCCAACGTGATCCTGTCCATGTCCGGGCCCCGTGTGATCGACTTCGGCATCGCCAGGGCCCTCGACTCCACGCACAGCTTCACCCGCTCGGGCGAGGTGCTCGGCAGCCCCGGCTGGTGGGCCCCCGAGCAGGTCCGGGGCCTGGACATCACGCCGGCCGCGGACATCTTCGCCTGGGGCTGCCTGGTCGCGTACGCGGGCAACGGCCGCCACCCCTACGGGCGGGGCGACCTGATAACGATGGCCACCCGGCTGCTCAACAGCCCGCCCGACCTGGGCGCGCTCCCCGCCCCGCTGAACGACCTGGCCCGCCGCGCGACCGCGATGGACCCCTACCAGCGGCCCACCGCCCAGGACCTGCTGATCGCCCTGGTCGGCGGTGGGATCGCCGCCCCGTCCTCACCGGCCCCCACCCGGGCCGATCCGCCCACGCTGATAGCCAGTGATCTGCTCCACGAGTCCTGGCAGCCGCCCGCCAACGTGGAACCCGACTCCACCCGGACGCTCGGCGCGCTGAACCTGGGGGCGCGGTTTCCCGCTTCGCCACCGACCCAGGAGCCCGCGGACCCGGCCACCGCCCCCGCCACGCCCGCGCCGCCCGGCCCTTCCACGGCACCGGTGCCTGTGGACTCCCTCTCGCCGCCGCGGCCCGAACCCACGACATCGCCGTCACAACCGTTCACCGGCCCCGTCCCGGCCGGGACTTCGCCCGGCTTCCGGCTCCCCGCGGGATCGGACGCGCCGGGCGCCGAGGGGACGGCACCCCGGCGGCGCTGGCTGTTCGCCGGACTGGCCGTGCTCGCGGCACTGGCCGTCACGGTCGTCGTGCTGCTGAACCTGCGTGGCCCGGACCCGGGTGACCGGGGGGAGCCTCGGGCGGGCAGCACCGGCGGCACCGGCGGTATCGTCGGCGATGGCGCCACCGACGTGGGCCGCCGGGTCACGACAGGCTCCTTCCTTGAGGATCCACAGCTGATCATCCCGCGCGCCCCGGCGTGCGGGCTCACCGTCTACGAGAACGCCACCCCGGTACGCGGCAGGCTCTGCGCGATCCCGTGGACGCTGGTCAACACCGGCGCGGAGGCGGCCCGGCTCAGCCGCACCCCGCTCACCCTGCTCGACGACGCCGGCACGGCGCACACCGCCGAGAGCGCGTCGACGAAACCGCCTGCCACCCTGCCCCCCGGGGCGAAGGTGGACGGCGTCCTGGTCTACGACCTGCCCCCGTCCCGCAAGCCCGCGAAGCTGACCGGAACGGTGATCGAGGGCGGCGGGGAGATAGAGGTGAGGGTGTCATGAGGCTGCTGCTCTCTCTCGTGGCCGCGGCCGCGGTCGTGTGGTCGTCCACCGGGTCCGCCTGGTCCGATGCCGCTTCCGCCCCGGCCGCCGACTGCACCGGAACGGCCACCGGCGACTTCGACGGCGACGGGGTGGACGACATCGCGGCCGGTGACCCGTTCGCCGACCCCGGCGGGCCGGCCGGCGCGGGGGCCGTGCACGTGCTGTTCGGCCGGGGGGAGGACGGGAAGGCCGTGACCGTCGCCGAGACCGAGGCGGGCGACGGCTTCGGGTGGTCGGTGCGGCTGGCCAGGATCGACGGCGACGGCTGCGCCGACCTGCTCATCGGCGCCCCGTACGCGGACGTGGCGGGCTACCGGGACGCGGGCGCGGTCTATGTGGTGCACGGCGGTCCCGACCCCAGGACGATCCGCCTGGTCTCTCCCTCACCCGAGGCCGACGCCCACTTCGGCTGGTCCCTGGCCTCCGGCGGGGCGCTGGTGGCGGTCGGCGCCCCGCACGAGAACGCCGATGGTGTCGCCGACTCCGGCGCGGTCTACCTGTTCGACACCGAGGCGTCCGGCGAGGGCCGGCGGATCTCCCAGGAGTCCAGGGGCGTCACGGGCAACGGCGAGGCCGGCGACATGTTCGGCTGGTCGCTGGCGATCGGCGAACTGGGTGGCACCTCTGGCCAACCGGATCTCGCGGTCGGGTCGCCGTACGAGAACGACGACGGAACGGGGCCCCAGGCCGGCGGGGGCGAGCTGGACGCGGGGGCGCTCACAGTGATCTTCGACGTACGCGGGTCCCGGAGCGAGTACCGGAGCAGGAAGTGGGAGCTCCGCGAGATCGTCGACGCCGGCGCGGGCGACCGGTTCGGTTACGCGATGGCCTACGCCGAGGAGGGCGACGTCGGCTATCTCGCGGTGAGCGCCCCGCTCGGCGACCGCGGGGGCGTGCGGGACTCCGGTCTCGTCCAGTTGTTCCGGGCCTCGAGCACCCTGGAGATCACCCCTGCCGCCACCTTCGACCAGGGCTCCGAGGGGGCGGCGGGCGAGGGGTACGGGTTCTCGCTGGCGTTCACCGCCTCCGGAGGGGTCAGGCTCGCCGTGGGCGTGCCCTTCGACGGCCCCGACCGGCGCGGCGGCGTGCGGCTGGTGCCGGTGGACGACCCGGCGGGGAGCCGGCTGATCACCCAGAGCCAGGCCGGCGACCACTTCGGCTGGTCCGTCGGGTTCAGCGGCAACCGGCTGGTCGTCGGCGCCCCCGACCAGACGGGCACCGGAACGGTCATCCTGCTGGGCCGCAACGACGCCCAGGGCGTCCCGCTCTCGCCGGGCACCGGAAAGGTCCCCGCCCTGGACGGCGGCGTCTCCGCCGACTTCGGCGCCGCGGTGGGCTGAGCCCGTCACCAGGAGCCGAAGACGGTCTCTCCGTTGGCGCTGACGGCGGCGGCGAGGTCGGCGAGGCCGATCTCCTTGACCTCCGCGAGGCAGCGCAGCGTGAGCGGGATGAGGTAGGGCGCGTTGGGCTTGCCCCGGTGCGGCGTGGGCGGGAGGTAGGGCGCGTCGGTCTCGACGAGGATCAGCTCGCTCGGCGCGACCCTCGCGGCCTCGCGGAGGTATCCGGCGTTCTTGTAGGTGACCGGCCCAGAAAATGACATGAAATATCCGGCATTGACGCACTGCTTGGCCATCTCGGCGTCGCCCGAGAAGCTGTGGAAGACCACTACCTCCGGGGCGCCCTGCTCGGCCAGCACGCGCAGCACGTCGTCGTGGGCCTCGCGGTCATGGATCACCAGGGCCTTGCCGGTCCGCTTGGCGATCTCGATGTGCGCCCGGAAACTGGCGTGCTGGTCCTCTTTCGACGCCCAGTCGCGGTAGTAGTCGAGCCCGGTCTCCCCCACCGCCCTGACCTGCGGCAGGCGGGCCAGCCGCTCGATCTCGGCGAGGGTCTCCGGCGTCGAGGCGTGCGCCTCGTTGGGATGGACGGCCACCCCGGCGTAGACATCGGGGTGGAGCGCGGCCGTCTCGGCGTTCCAGCGCGAGGACGGCAGGTCGTAGCCGATCGTGACGAGCCGCGTCACGCCGACGGCGCGGGCCTCGTCGAGGATGCCCTGGACGCTCGCCTGAGCCGCCTGCGCGGCCTGCGCGGCCTGCGCGACCGGGTCGCCCGAGGACGCCTGGCGGTTGCCCACCATGATGTCCAGGTGACAGTGGCTGTCGAACACCTCTGCCGGCAGGGGCTCGGGGGCGGCGGGAAGCTTCTGCGTGCTCACGCCGTCCAACCTACCGAGGAGCCGGCCCGGCCCGCGCCCGGCGCCCCCGCGCGGACCGGCCCGTTCCCAGGCCGGGACCGGGCCGTGGCCCCGCGCGCACCGGCCCGCCCGCCGACGGTACCGGACACCGGCCGGGCAGGGATTGGGCAGGGATTGGGCACAGACCGCCAGCCTTCGTACAGGGTCGGGCACCGGCCCGCGGCTCCGAACATCCGCCGGGCAGGCGCGGACCGGGTGAGACCGGTCCGCTTCCGAGCCCGGGGGCCTTCGCCGCTACTCGCCCAGACGGGCCAGTTCCTCGTCGACGATCTTCGGGTCGAGCTTGACGAAGAGCGGGGTCGGCGGGGAGAGCGGGGTGCCCACCCGGATCGGGACGGATTCCCAGCGCGCGGCGCCGTCGTAGCGGCCGGTGATGATCGGGTAGCTCCGGCCGTCCTCGTCGGTGACCTCCTGGATCTCCGGCATGCCCGCCCAGACCCCGGTGCCGCCGAGCATCGCGTAGATCTTGTTGGAGGAGTTGGGCAGCACCGGGGTCAGCAGGGTCTTGGCGTCGTCCACCACCTGCAGGGCGACGTGCAGGATGGTCTTCACCCGCTCGGGGTTGTCCTTGATCTTCCAGGGCTCCTGCTCGGCCAGGTACCTGTTGGCCTCGCGGATGACCTCGAACGCCTCGTTCGTCGCGTTCTTGAACCGGCACTGCTCGAACTCGGCCGCGACCTTCGGGAAGGCCGAGCGGCTCCGCTCCAGCATGGCGCGGTCGACATCGGTGAGGTCGCCCGCCTCGGGGATGACCCCGAAGTTCTTGGCGGCCATCGAGATCGAGCGGTTCACCAGGTTGCCCCAGGCCGCCACCAGCTCGCCGTTGTTGCGGTTGAGGAACTCCGACCAGGTGAAGTCGGTGTCCTGGTTCTCCGGGCCCGCCACCGCGATGTAGTAGCGCAGCGCGTCGGCGTCGTAGCGCTCCAGGAAGTCACGAACGTAGATGACGACCTGGCGGGAGGAGGAGAACTTGCGCCCCTCCATGGTCAGGAACTCGCTGGAGACGACCTCGGCGGGCAGGTTCAGCGCGCCGAGCGAGCCCGGCTCGCCGTCGCGGGCGCCCTGGCCGTTGTAGCCGAGCAGCATCGCCGGCCAGATCTCCGCGTGGAAGACGATGTTGTCCTTGCCCATGAAGTAGTAGCCGAGGGCCTCAGGGTCCTGCCACCAGCGGCGCCAGGCCTCCGGGTCGCCGGAGCGGCGCGCCCACTCGATGGAGGCGCTGAGGTAGCCCACGACCGCGTCGAACCAGACGTAGAGCCGCTTGTTGGCCTGGTCGCTCCAGCCCTCCAGCGGGATCGGCACGCCCCAGTCGAGGTCGCGGCTGATCGCGCGGGGGTGCATGTCGCCGAGCATGTTGAGGGCGAACTTCAGCACGTTGGGCCGCCAGTCGCCCTCCTTGGAGCGCAGCCACGATGCCAGAACCTCGGCGAACGCGGGCAGGTCGAGCATGAAGTGCTCGGTCTCCACGAAGACCGGCGTCTCGCCGTTGACCTTGCTCACCGGGTTGATCAGCTGGACCGGGTCGAGCTGGTTGCCGCAGTTGTCGCACTGGTCGCCACGGGCGCCCTGGTAGCCGCAGATGGGGCAGGTGCCCTCGATGTAGCGGTCGGGCAGGGTGCGCCCGGTGGAGGGCGAGATGGCGCCCATCGTGGTCTGGGGGAAGATGTAGCCGTTGGCGTGGAGCCCCTTGAAGATCTCCTGCGCCACCGCGTAGTGGTTCGCGGTCGTGGTCCGGGTGAACAGGTCGTAGGACAGGCCGAGCGCCTGGAGATCCTCGACGATCACCCTGTTGTAGCGGTCGGCGAGTTCGCGGGCGCTCAGGCCCTCCTTGTCGGCCTGCACCTGGATCGGGGTGCCGTGCTCGTCGGTCCCGCTCACCATGAGCACCATGTTGCCCGCCATCCGCTGATAGCGGCTGAAGACGTCGGATGGCACGCCGAATCCGGAGACGTGCCCGATGTGGCGGGGGCCGTTGGCGTAGGGCCAGGCGACCGCGGTCAGGATGTGCTGGGACATGGTGCCCAGCCTAAGGGACGCGGGCTCAGGCCTTGGTGCTCTCCCTGCCGGTAGTGGCACTCGCGGCCGCCTCCGCGGCGCGGTTGACGGCTTCGGCGGCCTCCTCCGCCGCGGAGGCGGCCACGTCGATGGGCGTCTCCTTGGTGCGGCGGATGCCGAGGATGCTGATGAACAGCGCGGCGAAAATCGTCTGGAAACTCACGATCAGCGCGGTGGCCGAGGGCACGACGAGGCGCAGCGACTCCGAAGGGATCAGCGGGCCGAAGCTGCGGGTCTGCCAGTGGACCAGGGAGGCGACCAGGCCGCCCAGACCGCCCAGGGCCAGCAGCCCGCCGACGACCAGCCCCTTCTCCAGGGAGACGATGTCGATGAGCTTGCGCACCCGCCTGTCTTCCGGCAGGAAGCCCTCCTCGGCCGCGTACACCTTGGTGAACAGCGCGAACAGCACCGCCTGGAAGCCGATCACCACCATGGCGGAGGCGCCGACCAGGGTGTCGACGTCGAAGGCGAGCTTTCCGATGTAGACCGGGCCGAAGGTCAGGGCGGCGCCCGCGACCAGGCCGAGGGTCATCAGCACCAGGCCGGGGATGAAGAACAGCCAGCGCGGGCTGTAGAGCATCAGGAAGCGCAGGTGGCGCCAGCCGTCACGCCAGGAGCGCAGGTGCGGCGGGCGGGAGCGGCCGTCGGGCGAGAGCGTGGTGGGCACCTCGCGTACGTCCAGACCGGACAGGGTCGAGCGGACCACCATCTCGCTGGCGAACTCCATGCCGCCGGTCTGCAGGCCGAGCTTGAGGATGGAGTCGCGCCGGAACCCGCGCAGGCCGCAGTGGAAGTCACCGATCGCGCTGGGGAAGAAGAGGCGCCCGATGAAGGAGAGCACCGGGTTGCCCAGGTAGCGGTGGAGCGGGGGCATGGCGCCCGGCGCGATGCCGCCCTTGAACCGGTTGCCCATCACCAGGTCGGCGCCGTCACGGAGCTGCTCGACGAACGGCAGCAGCGCCGTGAAGTCGTAGGAGTCGTCCGCGTCGCCCATGATGACGTAGCGGCCGCGCGCGGCGCGGATGCCGCCCATCAGGGCGTTGCCGTACCCCTTGGCGTCAACGTGCACGACCCGGGCCCCGGCCTCGCGCGCGAGCTGCTGTGAGCCGTCGGTGCTGCCGTTGTCGGCGATCAGCACTTCCCCGTCGATCCCGTGCTCCCGCATGCAGGCGAGTGCCTTGCGTACGCAGGTCTCCACGGTCTCCGCCTCGTTCAAACAAGGCATGACCACGGTCAGTTCCACGTCTCAACCCTTCGCTCACGGCACAAGCCAATCTCACCATGATGCCCTCTGAAGCCCCTTGCCCGGGTCAACTCCCTGAAACGGCTGGCATCCTGTATTGCATGGTGACCGTCGCCGACCGCCCTCGCCTGGACGTGCCTCCGCCCGACCGGGTCACTCGCCTGCGGGCGTTCCTGCACCGGCATCGCCTCTTCGTGGCCGCCCTCGTGCTGGCATTCCTGCTGCGTGTGGTCACCATGCTCGGCTACGGCCCGGCCCTGTGGTTCAACGACTCCTACGAGTACGTCTCCGGGGCGGTGAACCCCGACCGGCCCAGTGCGCTGCGCCCGAACGGCTACTCCTTCCTGCTCCTGGCGCTGCGGCCGCTGCACAGCTTCGGCCTGGTGGTCTTCGTGCAGCACCTGATGGGCCTGGGCATCGCGGTGCTGATCTACACCCTGTTGCGCGGCAGGTTCGGCCTGCCCGGCTGGGGGGCGACGCTGGCCGCGGTGCCGGTGCTGTTCGACGCCTACCAGATCCAGCTCGAACACCTGGTCATGTCCGACGCGATGTTCATGCTGCTGGTCGTGGCCGTGATCACGCTGGTGCTCTGGCACCGGCGGATGTCCTGGCGGATCGGCGCGGTGATCGGGCTGCTGCTGGCCCTCACCGCGCTCACCCGGTCGATCGGCCTGCCGATCCTCGCGCTGGTCGTGGCCTACCTGCTGGTCAAGCGCACGGCCTGGAAGACGATCGCGGCGATGATCACCGCGTGTGCGCTCCCCGTGGTCGGCTACATGGCCTGGTTCGCCTCCGCGCACGGCAACTTCGCGATGACCAACAGCGACGGGGCGATCCTCTACATGCGGACGGCGCTCTTCGCCGACTGCGAGAAGATGCGGGTCGACCCCCGCGAGGAGCTGGAGCTGGCGCTGCTGTGCATCAGCGCGCCGCCGGGCCAGCGCGGCTTCTCCGGGCAGAAGTACCTCTGGTGGGCGCAGAACGGCCAGCGCTTCCACGCCTTCGGGGTGGGCAGCACGTTCACCCCGGAGACGAACAAGACGGCGAGCGCGTTCGCCCAGCGGGCCATCCTGTCCCAGCCGCTCGACTATCTGAGCCTGGTGGCCGGCGACTTCTTCCGCGCCTTCCACTGGGACCGACCGCGCTTCCCGGACTTCAACACCTACCGGCAGTACGAGTTCCTGCCGGAGAACAAGATCCTCCCGGCCTGGAGCTCCTATCGGGGCAGCACCGACACCGACGCGCAGAAGTACGATCCGGGCCTGCGGACCGCGCAGATCCAGGGCAAGCTGCGGGTGATCGGCACCGACGTCCACGACCCGTGGGCGGGCTTCATGCAGGGCTACCAGCGGATCGTCCGGCTGCCCGGCCTCGTGATCGGCGTGCTGCTGCTGATCGGCCTGGCCGGGGTGGCGGTGCGCTGGCGCAGGCTGGGCGGCCCCGTGCTGCTGCCGTGGCTGGCCGCCTTCGGCCTCATCCTGGCCCCGGCCGCGACCGCCGAGTTCGACTACCGCTACCTGCTGCCCGCGGTGCCGCTGGCCTGCCTGGCGGCCGCGATCTCGCTGCGCCACGGGCTCTCCCGGCCCGCCGCCTCCGGCGCGCCTGCCCCGCCCGTCACGCCCAGCTCCGGAACAGCATCCGCGCCCACCACTGGGAGTGCGGGATGACCTCGGCGGCCAGCACCGGGTGGAGCCACCAGAAGTTGACCAGCGCCAGCAGGGTGAAGGCCCCGACGGCCGCCGCCCCGAGCGCCCTGCGGTTGGGCGCGGCGCCGGCCCGACCGATGATCAGCCCGGCCGCCATGGTCAGCGCGAGGATCATGAAGGGGACCATGGGGATCGCGTAGAACAGGTACATGGTCCGGTTGTCGGCGAGGGCGTAGTAGAACCAGGGGAGCCAGCCCGCGGCATAGCCGAGGAGCACGGCCCCGGCGCGCCAGTCGCGGGTGGCGACGTACCAGGCGACCATGGCGATGAGGGCGGCCAGGCCGCCGTACCAGATGACCGGGGTGCCGACGCCGAGCACCGCCTCGGCGCACTCGTCGGCGCCGCAGGCGCCCTTGGGGGTCTGGTAGTGGAACGCCACCGGACGCGAGAGGACGGGCCAGGTCCAGGGCGTGGACTGGTAGGTGTGCCCTTCGCTCAGCCCGGTGTGGAAGCTCAGCACCTGGAAGTGGTAGCTCAGCCAGGAGCGCAGCGAGTCGAAGACGAAGAACCCGGGACCCTGCGAGGTCGCCTGCGCCCAGTTGCGGCCCCAGCCGAGCGACGAGGCGAACCAGCCGGTCCAGGAGGCGATGTAGGCGAGGGCCGGCAGCAGGGCCAGCGCCGACAGGGCGCCGGTCAGGTCCCGGTTGACCACTCCCAGGTACGGTCTGCGCAGGCCGACGGCCCGGCGGGCCCCGGCGTCCCAGACCAGGGACATGACCGCGAAGGCGATCAGGAAGAAGATCCCCGACCACT
>NZ_JBFAOJ010000087.1:0-40623 GCF_040675205.1 Streptosporangium sp. NPDC049644
CCCGCTTTTTCGTGTCAAACCGGCTCGTTTTGAATCGATTGACTTGATCTTGCAGGTCTTGCTGGAATTCGGCGGCTCCGTTTCCAGAGCAACCCTTCTAACGTACTCGACCATCTGATTCATGTCGAACCAGACCCCTTTGGAGATGGATATCCCCCTGGGGTGGAGATCGTTAGAGAGGTTCCCGAGGCCCCGGCGCCACCGCCGTCTCCCTCGGGTCTGGTGAACTGTACGAACCTCGTCCCGCATCGTCAAATCGACCACGTCCCCAGAGAGACCCGACCGCCCGGAAGACCGATGGATCGCACGCTTACGCGGTGATGACTCTTGAGGCCGTGGCGCCGGCGAAGAGGTTCGGTGACAGGCGACGTCAGCGAGAGAGTGTGGCCGACATCGTCGCCACGATGACGCTGACCAGCCCCTCGACGACTTCGGCGCGGTCCACCTCGGGATGCTCCAGCCACCAGTCACCGGTGGCCTGAACCATACCGACGAAGGCGTGACCCAGTACCTGGGCGCGAACCGGATCGGGCATCGCCGTCTCGGCGGCGATCACCGTGCCGAGTTCCTCACCGAGGCTGCGCACGATCGCGGTCATCTGGGAGTGGGTCCGGCTGTCCTCCGCACCGGCCCGGTAGAAGAGGAACCGGTAGAGATTCAGGTTGGCCGCGATCATCTCCAGATAGGCGTCGATCGTCGCTCGGGCGCGACTGCGCAGGTCGGCCTTGGCCCGGTCGAACTCCGGGCGCAGCAGGCCGACCACGGTGCGGACATGCCGGTTCGCCAGGGCCTGGTAGAGCCCGCTCTTGTCGCCGAAGTGCCGGTAGAGGATGGGCTTGGTGACCCCCGCCTCGGCGGCGATCGACGCCATGGACGCCTCGGGTCCCTCACGCCGGATCACCCGGTCCGCGGCGTCGAGCAACGCTCGACGCCGATCCGGATCCCGTCCGCCCACCGATGCTCCCCTCACACGGAGAGGAACAGCATAGGCCGGGAGCCCCAGCCGGAAGCGCCGTGAACGCGAACAGCGGCTCCGGTGGAGCAGGGGACGTGAGCTCACGTCGCAAAGGACGGGCGGGACCGATTCGCCGACGGTCCAGGACCGCTGCGGCCCGTACGACGATCTGTCAGGCAGTGAGCGAGATGTCCGGCGTGTGCGCTTTAGCGGAAGTAGCTCCGGGAAAGGGGAATGACAGGGAATGCGGGACGGGCGGGGGGCTCTCAGCATGTCGAGGACGCGGCGAGCACGGGTGGCTGTCAGGCGGGTGGCGTTCTGGGTGCTGCGGGCGCTCAACGCGAGGCGGGCGAGGCGCGCTCCGGCGCCCGACACGAGAACCGTCCGGATCCTGCTGCAGCACGCGTACGGAATGGGCGGCACCATCAGGACCGTGCTCAACCTGGCGGGTCATCTGGCCCGTGAGCGCGATGTGGAGATCGTCAGCGTGGTCCGGACGGCCAGGGAACCGTTCTTTCCCATCCCGCCGGGCGTACGGGTGTCGTTCCTGGACGACAGGACCCGGCGGCGAGGCCCGGTGGGATGGCTGCTGTCACGCCTGCCGAGCATGCTGATCCCGAGGCAGGAGAACGTCTACCGGGCGGTCTCGCTGCTGACGGACCTGCTCATGGTCCGCTATCTGCGATCCATGCGCACCGGCGTGCTGATCTCCACCCGGCCGGGATTCAACCTGATCACCGCCCTGTTCGCACCCCCGGGCGTCATCACCATCGGCCAGGAGCACGTGGCACTCGACGTGCACTCCCCCGAGGTCGTCCGGCTCATCAAGCGGCGCTACGGCAGGCTGGACGCCTTCGTCACGTTGACGCAGGTGGACCTGGAGCACTACCGCAGGGTTCTGAGGACACCGCCCGGACGGCTGCTGCGCATCCCGAACGCTGTGACCGCGCTGTCCGGTGACATCGCGAAGCTGGACGAGAAAGTCGTGGTCGCCATCGGCAGGATGGTGCACGCCAAGGGCTTCGACCTGCTGGTGAAGGCATGGCAGCCCGTCGCCGCGGCGCACCCCGACTGGGTGTTGCGCCTTTACGGGCGTGGCAGGCCCGAGGCCGAGCGGAAGCTCCGCGCCAGGATCGAGGAGGCCGGGCTGTCGGACACGATGCTGCTCATGGGCAGCTCGTCGGAGATCGGCATGGAGCTGGCCAAGTCATCGATCTACGCCGTCAGCTCACGCCACGAGGGATTCAGCATGACGATCCTGGAGGCGATGAGCAAGGGCGTGCCGGTGGTGAGCTTCGACTGCCCGCACGGCCCCGGGGAGGTCATCGTGCACGAGCACAACGGGCTGCTCGTGCCGCCGAGGAGACCAGCGGCGCTCGCCGAGGCGCTCTGCCGGCTGATCGAGGACCGGGAGCTGCGTGGCAGGCTCGGCGACAACGCGGTGCTGACGGCAGCCGGCTACAGCCTCGACGCCGTCGGGGCCCGCTGGGACGCGCTTCTGGCGGAACTCGGTGACGGACATCCCGGCGACCGGAAGCGGCGCGGGCCGGTATAACGCATGGTTCGCGGGTGAAACTCCGGTAATCTGCCGCTCGTCTTCAGGAGGTGGCAGGTGGCCGGAGCGGGTGCCGTCGCCGTACCGGGCTACGAGGTGTCCGGGGTGCTCGGCCAGGGTGGTTTCGGAATCGTCTACCGGGCCAGGCAGCTGGCGGTGGAGCGTGAGGTCGCGCTCAAGGTGGACAACCGGGTGCTGGTCTCGGAACGGGACCGGCGCCGTTTCATGCGCGAGGTGACCTCGGCGGGTGCCCTCTCCGGCCATCCGCACGTCGCCCATGTCTACGACGCCGGGGTCCTGCCCGACGGGCGGCCGTACATGGTCCTGGAGCTGTGCCCTGGCGGGTCGCTGCTGGATCGGATGCGTGTGGAGGGGCGGCTGCCGCCGGCCGAGGTCACCGATATCGGTATCAAGATCGCCGACGCGCTGTCCGCGGCGCACGCCGCCGGAGTGCTGCACCGCGACATCAAACCCGCCAACATCCTGATCAACCGGTACGGCAATGCGGTGCTCTCCGACTTCGGCCTGGCCACCATGTCCTCGTCGGGCGGCGAGGCGTCGGTGACCAGGGAGTCCCTCACCCCTGCCTATGCCCCGCCCGAGGCGTTCGAGCTGACCGAACCCGCCCCCGCGGGTGACGTCTACTCCCTCGCCGCCACGCTGTACGCGCTGCTCTCCGGGCGCCCTCCGCGCTTCCCGGAGAGCGGCGTGGTCAACATCGCGGTCATCATGGCCCTGCACCGCCTGCCCGTCCCCGAGATCCCGGGGGTGCCGCCGGAACTGACCGCCGTGCTCAGGGATGCCATGGCCACCGACCCCGCGCGGCGCACCCCCTCGGTGGCCGCGCTGCGCGACGCCCTCGCGGGACTGCGTTCGACGGGGGAGGTTCCGGCCTTCCCGTCTCGTGCCCCACGGCCCGTCCCTCCTCCCCCGTCTCCGTCTCCGTCTCCGCCGTACGTCACAACGCCACCGCCGTACGACGCGCCGCCGGTCCAGGGCGGGCCGGGCAGGGAGCCGGTGCGGTCACATCTGACGTCGCCGGGGGTGAAAGGACTTTCCGCCACCCGGCCGCCCGAGCCTCCCGCCTCGTCGAACACCCGGATCTTCGTCGCGGTGGCCGTGGCCTTCGCGATCCTGCTGCTGGCCGGAGTCGGGCTCATGTACATCGAGAACCGTGACCAGACCCCGGCCACGCAGCAGCAATCGGGCCGGCAGGCGCGCTAGGACAGCGCGCGGGAGCCGGAACCGCCCGGAAGCAGAAGGTCCGCCGATCGGCACGGCACCGACACCCTCCGTGCCCCTTTGGTGAAGAATTGGCTGGAGGCGAGATGCGAACGCTCGCTTCACGATCTGCGTACGTCATGAACGGTAATGACGCACGGACCGGGTTCACTCAAGCTTTCGAGAAACCTGCTATGTGGCATCCTGCCGCGTTCCCTTCCCGGTCATCGGACCGGGGTCTCCCAGTTGGAGGTATGTGATGACTCAGGCACAGATCGGTGTGACAGGGCTGGCCGTCATGGGGGCCAACCTCGCCCGTAACCTGGCGAGGCACGGGCATGTGGTAGCGGTGCACAACAGGTCACATCACAGGACCAAGGCACTGGTCGAGGAGCACGGGGACGAGGGGACCTTCGTCCCCTGCGAGACTCCCGAGGAGTTCGTCGCGGCGCTGGAGCGCCCCCGGCGCATCCTGATCATGGTCAAGGCCGGGGCGGCGACCGACGCGGTGATCGAGGAGTTCGCTCCCCTGCTGGAGCCGGGCGACATGCTGGTGGACGGCGGGAACGCGCACTTCCTCGACACGCGCAGGCGCGAGGCCGCGCTGCGCGAGCGCGGCCTGCACTTCGTCGGCGCGGGGGTCTCCGGCGGGGAGGAGGGCGCGCTGCTCGGGCCGAGCATCATGCCCGGCGGTTCGAAGGAGTCGTACGAGGCGCTGGGCCCGCTGCTGGAGGACATCGCGGCGAAGGTCGGCGGCGTGCCCTGCTGCGCGCACATCGGTCCCGACGGTGCCGGACACTTCGTGAAGATGGTGCACAACGGCATCGAGTACGCCGACATGCAGCTCATCGCCGAGGCGTACGACCTGCTCAGGCAGGGGCTCGGCCGGACCCCGGCGGAGCTCGCGGACATCTTCGCGGAGTGGAACTCGGGCGAGCTGTCCTCGTACCTGATCGAGATCACCGCCGAGGTGCTCCGCCAGGTCGACGCGGCCACCGGCAGGCCGCTCGTCGACGTGATCGCCGACCGGGCGGAGCAGAAGGGCACCGGCCGGTGGACCGTGCAGATCGCCCTGGACCTGGGGGTTCCGGTGAGCGGCATCGCCGAGGCGGTGTTCGCCCGCTCCCTGTCCGGCCACGCCGACCTGCGCGCGGCCGCGCGCGGCCTGCCGGGTCCTTCGGGCGTACCGGCCGGCGCCGTCGGCGAGGACTTCGCCGAGGACGTGCGGCGGGCGCTGTACGCGTCGAAGATCGTCGCCTACTCCCAGGGATTCGACATGATCAGGGCGGGTAGCGCCGAGTACGGCTGGAACGTCGACCCCGGCGTGCTGGCCACGATCTGGCGGGGCGGCTGCATCATCCGCGCCGTCTTCCTGGACCGCATCCGCGAGGCGTACGCGGCGCCGGACAAGCCGGTCACCCTGCTCGCCGCCCCCTATTTCGCCGAGGCGCTGACCCTGGCGCAGGACTCGTGGCGGCGGGTGGTGGCGAAGGCCGCCGAACTGGGCATCCCGGCACCGGGCTTCTCCACCGCGCTGGCCTACTACGACGGGCTGCGGGCCGAGCGCCTGCCCGCGGCCCTGATCCAGGGCCAGCGTGACTTCTTCGGTGCGCACACCTACCAGCGGGTGGACCGCGAGGGTTCCTTCCACACCCTGTGGTCGGGCGACCGCACGGAGATCGGGAGCTGACATCCTCGACGGGCGGCGGAAGACTCCGCCGCCCCTCCCCCGGCCGACCGCTCAGCTGTGGCCGCCGCGGTGCCGGGGACCGTGCGGGTCCGGGCAGTGCTGACGCGGTACGGCCTGCGCCGGGTCGGCCTCCGGGCCACCGGGGTCCACCTGGAGGGTGGTGTGGTCGATGTCGAAGCGCTCCTTGAGCAGTTCCGCCAGTGCGAGGCGCACGCGGTGGCAGTCGGAGCCGGGCTCGACGAGCACATGGGCGGAGAGCGTGGGATAACCACTGGTCACCGCCCAGACGTGCAGATCGTGAACCTCCACCACGGCCGGCTGCCGGGCGAGGAGCGAACCGATCTCGTCCGGGTCCAGATGGCCGGGCGACGCCTGGAGAAGGACCCGCCCGGACTCGCGCAGCAGGTCGTAGGCCGCCTTGGCCATGAGCGCGGCGACCACCAGGGCGGCGATCGCGTCGGCCTGCTGGAAACCGGTCAGCCACACCACCAGGCCGGCGATCGCGGTGGCGATGAAGGCGTACATGTCGTTGAGGATGTGCTGGTAGGCGCCCTCGACGTTGAGACTTTCCCGGTTGGCCCTGGACAGCAGCCAGGTCGCCACCGCGTTGACCAGCACGCCGATCAGGGCCGTGACGAACACCAGGGGTCCGATGACCTCGGACGGTTCGAGCAGGCGGTGCACGCCCTCGTAGGCGAAGTAGGCCACCAGCAGCAGCAGTGTGGCGCCGTTGATCTGCGCGGAGATGATCTCGGCGCGCTTCCAGCCGAAGGTGTAGGCACCCCTCGCCGGGCGGGCGGCGATGCGCATCGCGGTCAGGGCCAGCACGATCGCACTGGCGTCGGTCAGCATGTGGGCCGCGTCGGAGATCAACGCCAGCGAGTTCGCGACCAGGCCGACGACCACCTCGCCCGCCATGAACGTGACGATGAGACCGAGCGCCCCCAGCAGGTAGCGCCGATCGGATTCGGGGCCGACCGCGTGCCCGTGCCCGTGGCCATGCCCGTGGTGATCATGTTTGGTGGGCACGGCCCACCTTCCGGAAGAGCCGCTCTCGGCCGGCCGCGACACACCTCTCGTCCGGTTCGAGGGACCATCGGGGGTCCGGGCCGAAGAGCACCCTCATCGACAAAGCTCCTGAATAGATATTCATATATCGAACATCACCGTGATGGGGAGCCTGTTGACCGCCTGAGTGATGATTTCCTCCTAGATCGATGGGATATGAGCCGTACTGACTCACCGGACCGCTCTGACGACCGGCCCGGTGACGGTCGTCAGAGACCGGTGGGGTCGTACGGCGCCGGGGTCTGGTACCAGTGGATGACGTTGTAGAACGTGCCGATGGTGCCGTTCTCCAGCTGTCCGGGGGCCTCCTTCAGCCCGGTCGCCAGCGCGAAGCGCTGCTGCCTCGCACCGACGATCACGAACTGGTAGGTGCCCGCCTCCGCGGGTTCGTCGAACCTGGAGAAGCGGATGAGCTGGGTGTGGCTGTGCTCCTCGTGGAAGGACTCGCGCAGGGTCGGGGCCACGTTGATCAGGACACCGCTCGGAGTCGTGATCAGGATCTGGGGCAGGTGGTGGTTGGGGATCGTGTTCTCGGGGGCGAGGTCGGGCATGATGCCCTCGAAGTACACGCGCTGCCCGGCGGTGAAGGTGAGCTTGAACGAACGCACGTCCAGCGGCCTGTTGATCCAGCCGTAGAAGGCGAACGAGACCCCGCCGTCGACGACCCGCGGAGCGTTGCCCGGAGTGTTGGCCTTGGTCAGGATCACCGTGTGATGAGCCCAGGCCGGTGTGGCGATGATCATCGCCAGCAATGTGGTCGCGACGACGGTGAACAGCCGCCGTAATCGGCGGGGATTCCGACGTAGCATGGGTGAAACCCTTTCTCTGGGGGGTTTGGGCCGCGGGGAAGAATGCAGCTTCCCCGCGGCCACGCTTCAGGTGGAGGCCCGGCCCGCGGTGTGGGGGCTCGTCGGCTGGTCGAGGTCGTCGACCTGACGGGCGTACAGGCGCGCGTAGGCGCCTCCTTCCGCGAGCAGCTCTCGGTGGGTCCCCTGCTCCACGAGCCTGCCGCGGTCCATGACGAGGATCCGGTCGGCGTCGATCACCGTGGAGAGGCGGTGCGCGACGACCAGGAGGGTCCGTCCCTCGGCGAGGTCGTCGATCTGCCGCTGGATCTCGGCCTCGGTGTGCACGTCGAGTTCGGAGGTCGCCTCGTCCAGGACGAGGATCGGGGCGTCCTTCAGCAGCGCCCGGGCGATCGACAACCGCTGCCGCTGGCCACCGGACAGGCGTTCGCCCATCTCTCCGACGACGCTCTCGTAGCCCTCGGGCATCGCCAGGATCGTGTCGTGCAGCGCCGCCCTGCGGCAGGCCGCCTCCAGCTCCTGCTGGGTGGCCTCGGGGCGGGCGATGCGCAGGTTCGCGGCGACCGTGTCGTTGAACAGATACGTGCGCTGGCCGACGACGGCGACGAGGTCGCGCAGCTCCTCCAGGCTCACGCGGTCGATCGGGACGTCCCCGACGCGGATCGATCCCGAGGCCGGATCCCAGAACCGCAGCAGCAGCGAGATCAGCGTGGACTTGCCGGAACCCGAGGTGCCCACGACCGCGTACCGTTTGCCGGCCGGGACGGTGAACGAGACGTCGTTGACCGCGGGAGGGGTCAGGCCGGGCACGGCGGCCGGGTAGCCGAACGTGACGCCCTCGAAGCCGATCGACGGCTCGGCCGGCGCGGCGACAGGGGCGGGCGGGTCGGCGACCACCGGGGGCCGGTCGGTGACCTCCCAGATGCGCCGGGCGCTGGCGAACGCCTGCTCCAGGTCGGCGATGAACTCCTCGACGCCGAGAACCGGCCCGAAGGTCGCCAGGCTGATCGCGACCACGATCGCGACGTCCTGCCAGGAGAGCCCCTGTGCTGCTCCGGCGAACAGGACCGCGATGACGCCGGCGGCCACCAGCAGCTCGTTCAGCCCGCGCCGTACCGAGATCATCGCCCCCAGCCGTCCGACGGCGCCCGCCCCCGCCGAACCGAGCTCGCCGAGCTCGTCGAGGCGGCGGGCGCCGTATCCGAAGGCCAGCACCTCGCGAACGCCCTGCACACCGTCGGTCATGTGCTGGGAGACATCGCCGCGGGCCTGCCGCAGGTCGGTGGCCGCGGTGGCGGCCGCCCGGTGACTCATCCAGGGAACGACGACACCCACGGCGACCAGGAACGGCGCCAGTACCAGGGCGACGACGGGACTGAAGCCCGCGCCCAGCACCGACAGCGAGACGAGCGGGACGATCGCCGCGGCCAGTGACGGAGCGATGGTGTGGGCGTAGAACACCTCGATACGGTCGATGTCCTTCATGACGCGGGCGAGCAGGTCACCGGTGCGGCGCCCCTCGATTCCCGCGGGGGCCTGCGGCTCGATCCGCGTGTAGAAGTCGTCGCGCAGCATGGCCAGCAGCTTGAACGCGACGAAGTGCCCGAAGTACTGCTCGATGTAGCGGAACAGGCCCTTGGCGAACGCGATGACGACCATCGTGACGGCCACGGATGTGATCACCCCGGTGTCTCCGGAGGCGACGCGGGTGACGCCCCAGGCTCCGATGCCGTACAGGGCGATGTTGAGGCACATCTGAAGCACCCGGAAGGTCACCGAGGTGGCGAGCGGGGGCCAGAGCGGGCGGCCGAAGTCGAGCAGGCGCCGGCTGATCCGGGCGCGGGTCATCTCCTCGGTGGTCATGATCCGGTCTCCGCCTCTGTGCGTCGCATGGCGCGGGCGTAGTGCCCGGTGCCCGACAGCAGTTCGTCGTGGGTGCCGTGCTCGGTGACGCGGCCGTCTTCCAGGACCACGATGTGGTCGGCGTCTCGTACGGTGGCCAGGCGGTGCGCGATCACCAGAACCGTGCGTCCGACGGCGAGCCGGTCCAGTGCGGAGAGGATCGCCGCCTCGGACTCCAGGTCGACGTTCGAGGTGGGCTCGTCCAGGATCAGGATGGGCGCGTCCTTGAGTACGGCCCGCGCGATCGCGACCCGCTGTGCCTGCCCGCCCGACAGCATCAGGCCGCGCTCGCCGGTCGGGGTGTCCAGGCCCTCCGGCAGGCCGCGGACGAACTCGTCGAGGTTGGCGGTGCGCAACGCCTGCCACAGCCGGTCGTCGTCGGCGCCGGGGGCGGCGACCCTGAGGTTGTCCCGCAGCGTGCCGGTGAACAGGTAGGTGGTCTGGGCGACGACGGTGATCTGCTCGCGCACCCAGTCGCCGGGTACCTCGGTGACGTTGTGGCCGCCGATGCTGACGACGCCCTCGCCCGCGGCGATGTTGCGCTGGAGCAGAGCCGCGGCGGTGGACTTTCCTGACCCGGACGGACCGACCAGGGCGAGTTTCTCTCCCGGCGCGATCCTGAAGCTCACGTCGCGGAGCACCGGGGACCCCGGGTCGTAGGCGAAGCTCACGCCGTGGAACTCGACCTCCGCGGAAGCGCCGGCGGGCGCCGGCGTCGCGGGATCGGGTATCGACGGCCGCTCGGCCAGGAGTCGTTTGATCTCCTTGGCCGCGGCGCTGCCGCCCATCCCGACGTAGAAGAACTGGCCGACCTTGTCCAGCGGCTCGACGAGCTGGGTGGCGAGCAGGACCAGGGCGACCGCCTCGCCGATGCCGATCGCGCCCTCGTCCAGCCGCACCATCGCCAGAACCGTGGCCGCGGTGATCATCCCCAGGGAGAACACCGTGTCGACCACGAACAGGATGACCTGGTTCCCGGCCAGCAGCCGCATGATCGCCCGGCGGAGATCCTCCGACGCGCTTGCCAGGGTCCTGCCGTGCGCGGTGCCCTGGTTGAAGAGCTTGAGCGTCGACAACCCCTGCAGCGCGTCCAGGAAGCGGGCTGCCAGCCGGTTGGCGGTGTCCCGGTAGCCCGCGCTGACCTTGGCGAAGCTCCGTTCGAAGATCCCGACGGTGAGCGGGATCGCCGGTACCGCGATGGCGATGACGAGCGCCGCCCACGGGTCGACGAACAGCGCGATCGCGGCGAGGACCAGGACCGGAACCGTCATCGAGGCCAGGATCGGGCCGAGGAAGGTCGCGTAGTAGGTGGCGACCAGCTCGACCGCCTCGGTGGCGGTGGAGACCAGCTGACCGGTCTGCTCGCGTGAGCGCAGGGGCGCGCCCAGCCGGAGCAGGTGGTGGTAGATCCGCGCTCGCAGACTCACCTCCAGGAAACCGCCGGCTCGGATGGTGACGGCCGGGATCAGTGCCGCGAACAGGGCCCGCAGCGCGGCGGCCGCCACCAGACCGATGATCAGCCCGCTACTCGGCGTTCGTCCTGCCGCGATCTCTCCGATCGCCGCGCCCACGAGCAGGAGAAGCGCCGTGGTGGCGAGCGCCTGCGACCAGGTGCCCAGTACGGACCACAGCACACGACCCCGGATCGCGCCCATCAGCGACTCCGGTTTCGGCGGCGCGGGCGAGGCGCCCTGCTCCGCCGACAGCGCATCCATCTATGCACCCTCCGACTCTTGTTTCCCCTAAGGGAACGATGTTTCACTATGAAGTCACCCGAACAGACGCCCGGCCAACAGGCCCGGGCGGCTGCGGGCCCCCGAATCTCGTTTCCCTCATGGGGACGATGTTTCACTATCAAGTCATCTGAACAGATGCTCAGTCAATAGGTTTGAGCAAGTATGGAGGTCACGCATGGACCACACGGTTTCCCGGCCCCCCGAAATCGAGATGGCCGTCTATGCGGGCCGCCCGCCGACCCAGGTCCGGTTGGACCGCGCGGCCCCCTTCGGCTGGTGGGCGGCCGCCGTCATCGCGCTGGTCTCGCTCGTCGACAAGGTCGAGTTCTACCTGGTCGCGGGCGCGCTGCCACTGATCCAGGCGGAGTTCGGATTCAGTGACACCTGGGGAGGCGCGATCTCGACAGCCTCACTGGTGGCCAGTGCCATCCTGCTCCTGCCGGCCGGCTATCTCGCGGACACCGGACGGCGCACCGGCCTCATGGCGGCCATCGTGGGGTCGTGGGCCCTGCTCACCCTGGGCTCCGGGCTCGCCCCGACGTTCGCCCTCTTCTTCGGCATGCGCGTCCTGCTCGGCGGCGCCAGCCAGCTCTACAGCCCACCGGCGGCCAGCCTGCTGGCCGACTACTATCCGCCGGGCTCGCGTGCCCGGGCCTTCGGATTCGAGCGCATGGCCTACTTCGCCGGCACCCCCATCGGCGTGGCCGTGGGCGGTGCCGTCGGGCAGGCGTACGGCTGGCGTAGCGCGTTCTTCTTCGTGTTCGTTCCCGGCCTGCTGGTGGCCCTCCTCTGCCTGACGCTACGCGAGCCGATCCGCGGGATCGGCGACCGTATCGGCGAGGCCCAGAAAGCCGCCGGCGTTCCGGGGCCGGTTGCCGCCGCGGCGACGGACGGGACGACAGCGGACGGGACGACGGCGGACGGGACGACAGCGGGCGACGCGGCGGCGACGGCCGCGGAGAAGCCGCGTCTTCGCGAGGTGATCCCGCAGATGCGAGAGGTGATCGCGATCCGGGCGGTACGCCTCGTCTTCACCGGTCTCGGGCTGCTCTTCTTCGGCATCGGCGGAATCATGTGGTGGCTGCCCACCTTCCTGCAGCGCTTCAACGGCCTGGAGGCCGGACCGGCGGCGGGCATCGCCGGAGGCGCCGGCCTGGTGGGCATCATCGCGGGCACCCTGCTCGGCAGCCGATACGGCGACAGGTGGCAGGACCGCCGACGGGCCTGGCGTGTCACGCTGAGCGGTGGCAGCCTGCTCGCCGGCGCGCTGTTCCTCGGGGCCGCGGTGGGCGTGCCGGTCCTCGGGGTACGCATCGTGATGTTCCTGATCACCAATGCCTTCTTCTGCGTGGCGATCGCCAACCTGACCGCGGGCCTGGCCGATCTGCTGCCGGCGGAGCGGCGCGGCGTCGGCTTCGCCCTCCTCCAGTTCACCCTAGCCCTCAGCGGAGCGCTCGGGCCTCTCCTGGTGGGCGCGGTGTCCGACCTGTTCGGCTCACTGCTCTACGCCTTCACCGCCCTGCTGGTGCCCGCGACGATCAGTGGCCTGGTCGTGCTGCAGGCGCGCTCCAGCTATGACACGGGAGCCGTCCGGACATGAGCGAGTGCTCGCCCGGCCCGGGTCAGCCACCACACCGCCACCGCGAAGGCCGTCCAGACGCAGGTGTTGAGCGACTCCTCGAACCACTGCAGGGCGATGGTCTGCTCCGGCTGCCCGGCGAGCATTCCCATGCTGTAGCTGCCGAGGATGTTGAACCCCAGCAGGGCCATCGCCACGGTGTCACCCGACTTCTGGGCCAGCAGGATCAGCCGCACGGCGAGAAGCGTCGACGATGCCGTGGTCACGACGAGCAGC
The DNA here is from genome assembly GCF_040675205.1 of Streptosporangium sp. NPDC049644. NCBI lineage: Bacteria > Bacillati > Actinomycetota > Actinomycetes > Streptosporangiales > Streptosporangiaceae > Streptosporangium > Streptosporangium sp. NPDC049644. The sequence continues at coordinate 12,789 of NZ_JBFAOJ010000087.1, forward strand.
GGCCAACTCGCTCCGACTCCGGCCGCGGCGACGACTCCGATCAGAGCGAAGGCCACGAACGCCCACAGCGGAGCGATCCTCCTGCCCGCATCACCGGGACGGACGCTCAGCAGCGCCCAGGCGAGGAGGGTGAAGCCCGGCCCGAGCAGGAAGAACTGCGCCTTGGCCATCCAGACGATGTCAGGGCCGCCCAGGGCCACGATGGTCTTCCAAGTGGCCTTGAGGGCGCCGCCGGTCACGATGGACAGCCCTCCGGCCAGCGCGACACGCATCACCTTCGGTCCGGCGACGGCACCGACCCCGGGAACGAGCAGGGTGATACCGGTCGCCATAGCGAGAACCGGCAAGAAGTCCACAAGCGCCAAAGAGAGGGGGTATTCCACGGCATTGCCATCCGATTCCCTAGAGGAAACACTGTTTCCAAAGTAGGAACACGTGGAGACGCCTGTCAATGACGGAACCGGGCCGCGGCCCGCCCGGACCCCGGCGCGGCAGGGGTCCACACGGACGGGCCGCGGCGCTGGTCCACCGCGGCGCGGGCTCGGGTGCGCGGCGGAGAGGCCGCGTGCGCCGTACGACCGGAGCGGCGTTCAGCCCAGTTTCGGGAGCGGGGCGAACGCGTGGTCGGCGGCCGACGCCGTACTTCTCGACGAGGTCTCGGGCCTGCTGGAGCGCCCTCGCGGATACGGTCACGTCATCGTCGACGAGGCACAGGACCTCTCGCCGACGCAGTGCCGGGCCGTCGCCCGCAGGAGCGAGCACGGCTCGATCACCGTGCTCGGCGACCTGGCGCAGGGCACCACGCGGTGGGCGGCCCGCGGCCGGCGTTCAGGGATGATCGGAAGCGCCAGGAACCCTCAGACGTCAGCCGCGGGTTCCTGGCGCCCCGGTTCCTCCTGAAGCCTCCGCTGGATCGGGGCGTAATGGGCCGCGATGGCCCGCGTGAACGCGGCGACGTCACCGGCGGCGGCGGCCGTGACGATCGCGTGGTGCGCCTCGACGGTCTCCCGCACCGACTCGGGAGTCGCGTCCAGGGCGTGCGCCACGATGGCGTGGACGTCCCAGAACGCAGCGGTGAGCTGGGTGACCAGCTCGTTGCCCAGCGGTTCCTTGACCTCCTCCCCACGGCTGAAGCCGGGGGACTCCAACCCTCACGGGTCGGGTTTCCTGCTTCGTCGAGCCGTGCCATCGCCGCTTTCGCGGGTCGGGTCTCACCGGCCCTCCACAGGCGTTTCACCTCTCCGCCAGCCCGGCGGCGAGGATGTTCTTCGCGGCGTTGACGTCCCGGTCGTGGGTCGCGCCGCAGGCGCACTCCCACTCCCGGACGTTCAACGGCATGGACTGAGCGATGGCGCCGCACGCCGAGCAGAGCTTCGAGGAGGGGAACCACCGGTCCACGACGACCAGTTCCCGCCCGTACCACTGCGCTTTGTACTCCAGCATGGTGCGCATCTCCCGCCAGGAGGCATCAGAGATGGCGCGGGCCAGGCTCCGGTTTTTCACCAGGTTGCGCACGGTGAGGTCCTCGATCGCGACCGTTTGGTTCTCGCGGACGATCGAGGTGGTGAGCTTGTGCAGGAAGTCCCGGCGCCGATCACTGATGCGGGCGTACACCCGGGCGACCGTGAGTTTCGCCTTGCGCCGGTTGGCCGAACCCTTCTCCTTGCGGGCCAGCGCCCGCTGAGCGCGGGCCAGTTTGCGCCGGTCGGCGCGCTCATGACGCGGGTTGACGACCTTGCCGTCCGCGTCACTCACCCCCCGGATCGGACGGGAAAGCGTGACCAGCGCGGTGATCCCGGCGTCGATGCCGACCGCCTCGCCGGTCGGGTTCAGCGGGCGGATCGTGTCCTGGCACAGGATGGAGACGAACCAGCGCCCGGCCGCGTCCTTGCTCACCGTCACCGTGGACGGCTCCGCGCCCTCGGGAAGGGGGCACGACCACACGATGTTCAACGGGCCGTCCATCTTCGCCAGGGTGAGTCGGCCGCCCCGGTAGGTGAACGCCGAGCGGGTGTACTCGGCCGAGGCCCGGGACCTCTTGCGGGACTTGAACGCCGGGTACCCGGCGCGCTTGGCGAAGAAGTTCGCAAACGCCGCCTGAAGGTGGCGCAGCGCCTGCTGGAGCGGCACCGACGACACCTCGTTCAGGAACGCCAGCTCATCGGTGCGCTTCCACGCCGTCAGCGCCGCCGAGGACTCCACGTAGGAGAGGCTGCGCCCTTCGAGGGTGTAGGCGCGGCTTCGCTCTTCGAGTGCTTTGTTGTACACCAGGCGGGCGCAGCCGAACGTCCGGGCCAGCTCTTCGGCCTGCTCGGGGGTCGGGTAGAAGCGGAATTTGTAGGCCCGTTTCACGGTCTGCGCCATGCCTCACATCCTGCCCGCCCGGTTAGAGCTCGCGCAGGTGTTCGACTCCCCAACCTGTGGCCCCAGGCCGCGTTTCCTCCCCACGCCTGAAGGTGGGGCTCTTTACGCTGGGGGCATCTGATGAAGGCCTCGCCGCAGGCCACGCGTTCGCCCATCTGGGTGGCGAGGCCGAGCAGTTCGGCGTGGAGGGGATCGTCGAAGGCGGCGACGATCGAGCCGGCCAGCCCCTGCTCTATCGTCTGGCGGACCTCGCCCAGCTCGGAGAGCACCCGGAAGTCGTCAGACCGGCTGAGCAGCCCCGGAAGGTCAGACTCTCGACGAGTGCGGCGAGGGACAGCCGCCCGACGTAGGTGCCGTGCCCGTGCCGCACCTCGACGATGTCGAGCGCGCTGAAGGTTTTGATCGCCTCCCGCGCACTGGAGCGACTGGCCCCCACGGCGGCGCACAGCTCTGCCTCGGTGGACAGCAGGTCGCCGCGGCGGTCCTGACCGAGGGGGCGACCGCACTCGGCTCGGCCGTCGGAGGTCTCATCAACGTCATCGACCCGGAGGTCGTCGTGATCACAGGGGGCGTCACCGGGTGCGGGGCGCCGTGGTGGGAGGCGCTGCGGGAGGCGGTGCACGCCGAGACGCTGCCCGTGCTGCGTGGCGTCCCGGTCGAGCCGGCCTCGCTCGGTGGTGACGCCGCCCTGCTCGGCGCCGCCCGGATGGCCCTGGAGGTTGCGGCGTGAACCCGCTCCTCGCCACGCTCCGCGGCCGGCTTGTGGTGTCCTGCCAGGCCTATCCCGGCGAGCCGATGCGTGACCCCGACACGATGCGCCGGGTGGCCGAGGCGGTCGCGGCCGGAGGGGCCGCGGGCATCCGCGCCCAGGGACTGGAGGATCTGCGCCGGATCCGGGCCGCGCTCGACCTGCCGCTCATCGGTCTGTGGAAGGACGGCGGCGGCGACGTCTTCATCACGCCGACCCTTGAGCACGCCCTTGAGGTCGCCGCGGCCGGCGCCGACATCGTGGCCCTCGACGGCACCGCCCGTCCCCGGCCCGACGGACGCACGCTCGCGGAGACCGTCCGGACGGTTCGGGAACGCACCGGACGACTGGTCATGGCCGACGTCTCGACGTACGACGAGGGCGTCGCCGCCGCCGAGGCGGGCGCCGACGTGGTGGGGACGACGCTCTCCGGCTACACGCCGTACTCGCGTCGCGGCCCCGGCCCGGACCTCGACCTGGTCGCCCTGCTCTCCCATGACCTGCCGGTACCGGTGATCGCGGAGGGCCGCGTCCACACCACCGGACAGGCCGCCGAGGCCCTCCGCCTGGGGGCGCACGCGGTCGTGGTCGGCACCGCCATCACGCATCCGACCAGCATCACCCGCTGGTTCACGGCCGCCCTCGAAGACGCCCCGCCGCCGGACTGAGCGGAGGCTTCCCCGGCCGGGACGCCTGCGGGTGGTCGTCTTTCTTCTCCTGCGACTCCCGGCTCGGGGATGCGGCCTTGGAAAGGGCTTCCGGATCGATGTCCTCCCAAAGCCTGGAAGCGGGGAATTCCGGCACCGGCCTGCCGGTCAGGTCCGCCGGTTCGCGGCTCACCGGTCCGGGCGACCCCGAAACCTCCCCGCGCGGATACCACGGCGGCGTAACGGCCGCCGCCGGTCTCGTGCCGGTGGCCCGTCACGGTCCGGATGTCTCGGGTAACGGGGCGCTCGACATCTGTCAGGTTCTCCGGGTCCGGCAGTAAGTTACGCATTAAATGCCCTTTTCATCCCATTATCGCGATGCGATGATCGCTCTTTAATACTGGAATTCCCTGGAATTGAAGGGAGACCAGTGGAACTCCTGTTACGCTCCGGGCCGTGAGTGATTCACTGGACGCGTTGGAACGGCGAATAGCCGGCCTCCGCGCCGAGGTGCGACGGGCGGTCAAGGCGAAGGAGAACTCGCTCGCCCGGTCGCTGCGCGGGGAGTTGCGCAGAGCCGAACAGGCATGGGACGCGGCGATAAGCTCCGAGGCGCCGGCGCCCGCGTGCGAGCCCGAGACCTCGCTGCTGCCCATCAGGGAGCAGGTGCACCAGGCGCTGGCCATGCTGGGCGTACCGACCTCGGCCAAGCTCATCGTGGCGGTGAACGACGCGTTCTTCTCCCGCGAGCTCCGCGGCTCACAGCTGACCAGCCTGCGCCGGGACGAGGAGCGCTCGTTCCGCGGCGACCCCTACGCCAGGCCGTACTACCTGTGCGCCGCGCTGACCGACCGCCTCTCCCCTGCCCGGGGGCTGCTCGCCGACAGCACCTGGCCGGCCGAGTCGCGGGTGCTGGGACCGCTGAGCCCGCGCGTCGACTTCCTCACCTCGACCATGCGCATCGCCGAGCACCTGGCGCGGCTGGCCGAGCCGCCGGCGGGGGCGGTGCGGCTGCTGTCGCGGATGGCGCAGAACATCCCGGGCGCCGTCGAGGGCTTCGCCCCGGCCGATCCCGCGACCGCGATCCGCGCGGCACGGGCCGAGCTGGAGGTGCACCGGGCCGCCGACACCGCGCAACGGGCCGAGGTGGCGGCGCGGGCGACGAGGCAACTACCGGACGCCGAGCGCCTGTTCGGCGTCACCGCGATGAACACCTTGAGGGGGGCCTGTTGAAGACCCGGCTGGACGGGGGAACCCCCGTATGAGCAGCCTTCGGGAGAGAGCCTTCCTGAACAGGCTTGACGAGCTGCGCGGGACGATGCCCGCCCGCCCGCACGACGCGCGGGCCATCGCGGCGCTGGCCGCCAACCCCGGCTGCGCGCGCCGGGCGGTGATGGACGCCGCGGGCGTGGACAAGGACCGCACGGCCCGGCACGTCGGTTTCCCCGCCCCGTTCGGCCAGTCCCAGTTCGCGATCACCCGCGGCAACGTCTTCGAGTCGCTGGTCAAGGAGAACGGCTGCGCCGAACTGCTGCGGCTGCTGCGCGAGCTGCTCGGCCTGTCCGTCGCCCAGGTCGGCTACCGGGACGTGGAGAGCGTCGGCTCGCACCTGCGCCACTCGCACACCCGGGCGCTGATCGACCGCGCGGCGCGCGAGGACGACGGGACCGCGGTGTTCTACGACCACCCGCTGTTCAGCCTGGAGATCGCCGGGCACACCTCCTACCTCGAACCGGACGTGGTGGCCTTCCAGATCGGCGGGCGCTTCCACATCGTGGAGATCAAGTCGTTCGGCATGATCGACGGCCAGGCCGAGCCTGACAAGGTCGCGGCGGCGGCACGGCAGGCGGCGGTCTACGTCCTGGCGTTGCGCACGCTCATGGCCGAGCTCGGACACGACCCGGAGCGCGTCTCCCACGACGTGGTGCTCGTCTGCCCGGAGAACTTCGCCAACCGCCCGACCGCGGCACTGGTCGACGTGCGCAAGCAACTGTCGGTGCTGGGCCGCCAGCTCACCAGGATGACCAGGGTCGAGTACCTGCTGGAGGGCCTGCCGGACGACCTCACCTTCGACCTGGCCCCCGGCCAGGACGGGGTGCCGACCCGCTCGGCGGACGAGCTGACCCAGGCGCTGCTCCAGGTGCCCGCCCGCTACGCGCCCGACTGCCTGTCCACCTGCGACATGTGCATGTTCTGCCGTCGCGAGGCCCGCGCCTGCGGATCCACCGACCTGCTCGGGCGTCAGATCCGCGACCAGCTGGGCGGCGTCTCCGGCATGCACGAGGCGCTCGGCCTGGCCGAGGGCACCCGCGAGGTGGCCGAGGGCCAGGAGGAGATCGCCCGCCTGCTCCGGCTGGCGGACCGGCTGCGCGAGGAGTCGCTGCGGTGAGGGTCGTCGAGGCCGCCGGGCCGGCCGCGCCGGGGGCCGCCGCGGCGAGGGCGGCCGACAGGTGAGCGCGCTGACGGCGCTGGCGCGGCTGCGAGCCGTCAGGGACGGCGTCGCACAGCGGATCACCACGGTCCGGCACTGCCACATCTCCGACCAGCCGCTGGTGCTCATCCCGCTCAAGCTCGCGGGCGAGGCCGCCGCGCCGCTGGCCGCCATGGTGGGCACCGACCCGGGCCACCCCCGGCTGCTCGTCGTGCCCCAGCCACGTAACCGGGACCTGCGGTTCGCCTTCGCCGCCGGGCTGGCCGAGGTGCTGCTGCCCTATATCGAGGGGTTCGAGAAAAGCACCGAGACGGTCGAGCGCAGGGGCGGCGAGCCGTACGAGCGGTGCCTGGACGCGCCTCAGATCCTCGTGCCGAACCGGTCCGCCGCCGCGTTCACCGGGTTGCTCGGCCGTTCCACCCGGTTCCGCAGGGCCGAGGGACCCTATCCGGTGCACCCGTCGGTACCGCTGCTCGGCCGGTGGCTGACCTACTTCGCCGACCGGTCCCAGCAGCCGGGCTCCTCGGTGCTGCTCGCGGCGACCGAGGCACTGAGCCTGCACTGGGCGACCGGGCAGAGCAGCCTGGAGGACGCGAATCTGGCGGCGCTGCTGGGATGGATCGATCCGCCGCCGGGAATGTCCGGTCACCGGGCGGCCGAGGAGGCCGAGGACCCGCTGCTCTGGCCGCCGGCGGGCCCCACCACCGACCCGGGCTTCGACAACGAGGTGCTCGCTCCCGCGATCCGCGCCTACGAGGAGGCGCCGACCGACCGTGCCGTCGACCGGGTCAGCCAGGCGCTGCGCACCCAGCTCGACCCCACCTGGCGGCTGATGTGGCGGGCCGTCGACCTGCTGCGGTCGCTGCCGGAGGGCTCCCGGGTGAAGGACCGCTGGGAGATCGACCGCGGGTCGTTCACCCGGTTCGTCGAGCGGATCGCCGAGGGAGGCCCACCGCAGGCCCGCAGGGACGGGGCGGTGAGCGCCGCCGCGAGGCTGGCGGGACTGGAGCGGGCACGGGCGAGCTACGACGTGCAACGGGCCCACGACGACCCGCTGCTCATGGCCGAGTACCGGCTGACCGGCGAGGCCTTCGCCGGGACGGTGATCACCGCCGATCCCGAGCACAGCGAGGGCGAGGGCCGCTCGCGCAAGCTTCGGCCCCTGATCACGGTGAGGACCGGCGACCCGGTGCGGCTCACGCCCGGCACCACCGTCGGCAGCCCCGACCGGCGCGGCCACGCGGCCGAGATCGTCGAGGCCGTCGACGGGGAGATCACCCTTAAGATCACCAAGGGGATGGGGCGGGGCAGGACCCCGGCTCCGGGTTCGGTGCCCGAACCGGGCGAGCGGGTCTCGTACACCTCACTGATGGATGACTTCCAGTCGTCGGCGGCGCTGCCGGACCCCGAGCAGACGCCGTGGACCCACGGCGGGCCGCCGGAGGAGTACGAGCCCGGCGACGACGACGCGCAGGAGGAATGGCTTTGAGCGTTCACCGGACCCCGCACGGCCGGCCGATGTCCCTTTCGGCCGTGCGTGCTCCCCGCTCGGCGGCGGCACCGGAAGACCGGGCCGCCGGTGCCGGAGCGGCGGGCCGCGGCGCCCGGGTGACCGGCCTCGGCACGGACCTGGCGGGCAGTGGCGGAGGCGTGGCATGACGCCGCATCAGGAGGCGGCGGCCGTGGTGGACGCCGTCCTGGCCGACCTGCCCCGTCACCGCGGCGTGGTCGTGGACTCGCCTCCGGGCGCGGGCAAGTCCACGCTGGTGGTCAAGGCCGCGGGGCACATCGCCGAGACCGGCGAGCCGCTGATGATCGTCGCGCAGACCAACGAGCAGGTGGACGACCTGGTGGAACGGCTCGCGGCCGAGCATCCCGACCTGGGGGTCGGCCGACTCTCGGCGAGCGGCTACATCACGCCCGGCCGCATCCTCGCCCTGCCCAACGTCTCGGTCGCGGGCAAGCTGCCCGACCTGGGGGACCCGGCAGTGGTGATCGCCACCGCGGACAAATGGGCATGGATCGGCGACCGTACCTGGCCCTGGGCCATCGTCGACGAGGCCTACCAGATGCGTTCGGACAAGCTGCTGCGCATCGCCTCGCTGTTCGAACGGTCGTTGTTCGTGGGCGACCCCGGCCAGCTCGACCCGTTCTCGATCGTGGACGGCGACCGCTGGGCGGGCCTGTCGTGGGACCCGGTGCAGAGCGCGGTCTCGGTACTGCTGCGACACAACCCCGACCTGCCGGTGCACCGGCTGCCGGTCTCCTGGCGACTGCCCGCCTCGGCCGCGCCCGTGGTCTCCGAGGCGTTCTATCCCTTTACCGGGTTCCGCGCGGGGACGGGCCCCGCCGACCGGTCGCTGGAGTTCACGGTGAACGGCATGCGCACCCCCTTCGACCTGGCGCTGGAGGAGGCGGCCGGGTCTGGCTGGGCACTGTACGAGCTGCCCAGCCGCCACACGGTGCGCACCGACGCTGAGGCCGTGCTGGCGACCGCGAGCCTGGCGACGCGGCTGCTCCAGCGGAGTCCGGTCGCGCACTCCGAGCGCGGCAGCCATCCCGTCACGGCCGACCGGATCGCCATCGGCGCCGCGCACCGCGACCAGGTGGCCGCGATCAGGGCCGCCGGGGTGCCGCCGGAGATCACCGTGGACACCGCCAACCGCCTGCAGGGCCGGGAGTACGACGTGACGATCGTGCTCCATCCCCTCTCCGGGCGCCGCGACGCCACCGCGTTCCACCTGGAGTCGGGGCGGCTGTGCGTGCTCGCCTCCCGGCACCGCCACGCCTGCGTCGTGGTGGCCAGGGCGGGCATCCCCGAACTGCTGGACGCCCACCCGTCGGCCGAGCCGGTCCAGCTCGGCGTGCCGGTGAAGTTCCCCGACGGCTGGGAGGCCAACCAGGCGGTGCTGGCCCACCTCTCCAAGCACCGGGTGACTCCTGATGACTGAAGAGCAGAGGGGAAGAAGGCGTTCGGATTCCGCTCCGCACGTCTGGGGGTAGGTGCGGGCGGGCATTCCCGCCATCGTCCGCGCAGCGGGGTTGGCGAAGATCACCTTGTGCCCCTTGAGGACCGGAAACGCGAGGGCGATGGGGGTGTGCCCGCGACGGACCGTCAGCGCGTGCGTGTTGTGCCGTCGCGCCGAGGGCGGGCGCCGTTGAGAAAGAGTTCGACGATTTGTGGCGCGTCGTTGCCGGCCCCGAGGCTCGAAGCGCGTGCGAGGTGGAGGAAGGCGTTCGTGAGGAACTGCGGGTCTCCGCTGATTCGGCCCTCCTGCACTGCCTCGGTGAAGAGCGTGACGACGGGAGCGAGGACGGCTTCGACGTAGAGCGCGGAGACTTGATCTTTGGTGGTGGGGCTCACGAGTTCGAGTGCGTCGTAGATGCGCTGTTCGAACGAGATTGTCGTTCCGGCGTGTTCGGCGGTGACGCGTACGAGTGCCGTCAGCTGTTCTTCGAATGTAGCCCCGCAGGCAAGCGCGTTGGCGATCCGGGTGTGTGAGGTGTCGATGAACCGGATCGCCACAGCGGTGTAGAGCTCTTCCTTGCCGCCCGGGAAGTGGTGATAGATCGAAGGTTTCCGGATGCCGACCGTGCGCGCGACGCCGACGAGAGAGATCCCCGGATAGCCGGTGACGGAGAGTTGGTCGCCGAAGGCGTCCATGATCTGCGCGCGGGTGTCGGTCGCGGTGGTCATCGGTTCCTCCGTGCGTGGTTGAGCGCGAGGCCGCAGGCGATGAACCCCATGACGACAAGCGTAATCATGATGACCGAGGTGAGCGGAACAACGGTGAGGTCGCTTTCGCTCTCGAGTTGCCGGGCGGTGTCGATGATGTACGTGAGGGGGTTCACCGTGGCGATCGCCCGCATCCAGCCGGAGAGCTCGTCGACGGGGGCGAACACGCCCGTGAAGAACGACGACCCGAAGAAGACCAGTGTGACGAGGTTGGTGGTCGACGACGAGGCGGTGCGGACCGCGACGGCGACACTCAACAGGGAAACCGCGGCACCGAGGATCAGCATGAGCGCGAGCATCCCGAAAGTCCCGGTCCACTCCGTGGGGCGATATCCAGCGATCATCGCTCCGCCGGTCGTGAGGAGGGCCTGCACCGTGACGGCGACGAGAGTGGCGATGAGCGTGCCGGCGAGGAACGGGGTCACCGTTCCGTGAGCGACGCGGAGCCGGTCGAGGTATCCGCTCGTGATGTCGCCCAAGATCAGCGTCCCGGCGATACCGGCGCCGGTTGCGACGCCGGTGAGCAGGATCAGCGGTAGGAGGAACGCGATGAAGGTCTGGTCGCCGAGATAGCCGGCCCCGACGTTGCTGAGTTGCCCTGAGTAGATCAGGAGGAAGAACAGTGATTGGGCGAGCGGGCTGATCAGCAGCGCGGGCGAACGGAGTACGGCGCGCAAGGAGCGGCGGGTGGCCGCCGCGGTCACTCGAATCGTGCCGGCGCGGTGGGTACTCATGACAGGGATGGCGGTTGCGGTCATGCCGGGTCCTTCCGGGGAGAGTACGTGTCGTTGGTCAGCCCGTGGCGAGGACGGCGAAAACGTCGTCGAGGGATGGGCCGGCCAGCCGCATCTGTTCGACCGACGCCGCGACGGTGCCGATGTCATCGAGCGCCGCACGGAGCACGGCGGGGTCGCGGGGAAGCGCGAGGCGGACCGTGGTCGGTTCGCCGGGTTCCGGCCGGAACCCGGCGAGGGTGGCCTCGATCAGCTTGTCAGTCGATTCGAGGGTGTCCAAGGTCAGTGTCAGGGTGCGGTCGCCGACGAGGCTCTTGAGTGCGTCAGGCGAGTCGTGCGCGATGACCTTGCCGTCTCGGAGAACGACGATGTCGGTCGCCAGCACCTCTGCCTCGTGGAGGTCCTGCGTGGAGATCAGGAGCGTACGCGGCCCGGCATCGGAGCTCAGTCGTTTCAATTCATCCCAGAAGTCCATCCGGGCGAGAGGGTCGAGACCGGTTGTGGGCTCGTCGAGCACGATAAGTGACGGCGAGCCCACCAGTGCGACAGCGAGATCGACCTTTCGGCGTGTCCCGCCCGACAGCTTCGCGATGCGCGTGTTCTGGTGGTCTCCGAGTCTGAACAGTTCCACCAAGTCGCGCGAGCGGCGACGCGCGGTCCGGGTGTCGAGGCCCAGAGCCGACCCCTGAAAGCCGAGCACCTCCAGTGGAGTCGCCAGCGGATCGAGCGCGTTGGACTGGGGTGCCAACCCGATCAGGCGCCGCACGGCCCGGGTATCTGTCACGACATCGTGCCCTTCCACCACGACCGTTCCCGATGTCGGCGAACGCAGCGTCGAGATGATCTCCAGCAACGTGGATTTTCCCGCACCGTTCGGACCTAGAACGACCGTGCGGCCACCGCGCCGGACATGGAGCGAGACACCGTTGAGAACCGTTCGCTCCTCGTAGGACTTCACGAGGTCGGTCACGCCAACCGAGGTGTTCTTGAGCATGACGGTCAACCTACCTACCGGTAGGGCGGATCGCAAACCGGCCTGGATCCCCACTGGCCGGGGCGCCGTCAGCGAGGGCGACCATTTCCCGCTCGACGGCGCCGTACGGCGCGGGTCAGATCGTGCGCCGCCAGACGTCGATGGCCAGCACCTGGCGCATGCCCACCGAGAGGTAGAGGTCGAGGGCGGGTGTGCTGTTGTTGGCGTCGACGTGCAGGTAGGTGCCGACCCGTCCGCGACGGGCGTCGTCGGCGAAAGCCCCGCGCAGCATGAAGCGGCCCAGGCCACGGCCCCTGAAGGCGGGGAGCACCGCCAGCCTGCGCACATAGCCGCAGTTCTCGTCCCCGAGAAAGGCGTTGGTCCCCAGCAGCATCGCCACGGGCTCACCGTCGAGGCGGGCGACCGCCAGTTGCGACCAGTCGGTGTTGACCGAGGAGTTCAGCTCGTCGTGCCACTCGTCGTAGTCCTTCGGGGCGAACCCGAAGTGGTCGGCGAAGCCGGCCTGCTCCACGGCGTGGCCCTGGCGGCGCACCTCCTCGGTGAGCCCGTCGTGCACGGTCACCCCGGCCGGCGGGCCGGGGCGGCCGACCGGCCCGGTGTGGTCGGCGCGGAGCCGGATGAAACTGGTGGCGGCGCTGAAACCACGGGCGGCGGCGACGGCGCGCTTGCCGCTGTCCTCGCGGTAGAGACCGATGTCCACCACGGCCCGGTCGTGGCCCAGTTCGGCGGCGATCTGCCCGGCCCGCTCGGTCACGGTGTCCCAGAGCGGGCCGGTCAGCTCCGGCGCGCCGGGGTGCACGACCACGTCGACGTCGACGTTGTCACTGACGCCCTTGCGGCAGGCCCAGGCCCAGGCCACCAGGCGCCCGCTCTCGTCGTGGACGAGCCAGCCGTCGGACTCGTTGTCGAAGGACGAGTCGTTCAGCTGGTCGGCGACGTCGTCGAGGGTCATGTCGGCCTTGCCGATCACCTGGGTGTCGCAGAGCGAGATCAGCTCGTGGATCTCGGGGGCGTCGGCGGCGGAAGGCCGCCGGGTGAGGTACCCGGCGGCGGGGATGGTCGTCTTCATGCCCCCCATCGTGGCGGGGGCCGGTTGGGAATCGCTGGGTCGGAACTTGGGATCGGTTGATCAGTCGAGCACCGGCACCTGGGCCTCGGCCTCCTGGGCGCTCTCGGGGCCGCCGCGCAACGGGATCTCCTTGATGAAGGCCGCCAGCAGCGGAACCAGGACGGCGAACAGGATCGCCCACCAGAAGACGCCGGAGATGGAGTCGGCCAGCGACTCCAGGAAGCCGATCCGTACTCCCGAGGGCAGCTCGTGCAGGGCCGCCGGGTTGAACTGGGCACCGCCGGAGGCGAGCTGCTCGCCCGCGGCGCCCAGCTTGCTCTCCAGGTTGGAGCTGAGGCGGTTGTTGAAGATCGCACCGAACAGCGAGACGCCGAACGAGCCGCCGATGGAGCGGAAGAAGGTCGAGGCGCTGCTGGCGACGCCGAGGTCCTTCTGCTCGACGCTGTTCTGGGCGATCAGCATGGTGGTCTGCATCAGGAACCCCATGCCGAGGCCGAGCACCGCGATGAACACGCCGGTCTGCCAGGCGGGTGTGTGCACGTCCATCAGGGAGAGCAGCCACATGCCGATCGCCATGATCACGCCACCGAGGACCGGGTAGATCTTGTATTTGCCCGTCCGGGTGATGGCGCGGCCGACGAAGAGCGAGACCACCATAGAGGCGCCCATCATCGGGAGCAGCAGCAGGCCGGAGTTGGTGGCCGTGGCCCCCTGGACCGTCTGCTGGAACAGCGGCAGGAAGTTGATGACACCGAACATGGCGAAGCCGAGCAGGAAACCCACACCCGAGATCAGGCTGAAGTTGCGGTCACGGAAGACGTTGAGCGGCATGATGGGCTCGGCGGCGCGCTGCTCCACCGGGACGAACAGCGCCAGCGTGACGACGGCGAGTGCCGCCAGGCCGAGGATCTGCGGCGAGTTCCACGCGTAGTCGTTGCCGCCCCAGGTGGTGATGAGGACCAGCGCGGTGATGCCGACCGAGAGCAGGGCCGCGCCGAGCCAGTCGATGCGGTGCTCGGTGCGATGCCTGGGCAGCTTCAGCTTGATCGCCAGCAGGGCCAGCGCGATGAACCCGATGGGCAGGTTCACGTAGAAGGCCCAGCGCCAGTCGAGGTGGTCGGTGATGAACCCGCCGACGAGCGGACCGGCGATCATGGCCAGCGACATCACGGCGGCCATGATGCCCTGGTACTGGCCGCGCTCGCGGGGCGGGACGAGGTCACCGATGATCGCCATGGCGTTGACCAGCAGGCCGCCCGCGCCGAGGCCCTGGAACGCCCGGAACGCGATGAGCTGCATCATCCCGTCGGACGGGCCGCCGAGCATCTCCGAGCCCGCCATGCCGCAGAGCACCGAGCCGATCATGAAGATGCCGATGGAGGCGAGGAAGATGTTCTTCCTGCCGTACAGGTCACCGATCTTGCCCCAGATGGGGGTCGAGACGGTGGTGCCGAGCACGTAGGCGGTCACCACCCAGGACAGGTGGGTGAGCCCGCCGAGTTCGCCGACGATGCGGGGCATCGCGGTGCCGACGATCATGTTGTCGAGCATGGCCAAGACCATCGCGAGCATCAGGCCCGGTAGCACTACCATGACCTCGCGGCGCCGCCCCGGTGCGGCCGCGACCTCGTTCACTTTTCCCCCTAAAGAGATCTTGCTTACTTGCCGACCGGCTAGTGTCGGATATGCTGGGAATGTAGGCCGCTTACTTGCCGGCCGTCAAGTTGATTTCTCGGTAAAGGGAACCATGAGGGAACACGTCGACACCCGGACACGCATTCAGGACGTCGCCCTGACTCTTTTCGTCGAGCAGGGCTATGAGGCCACCTCGCTCCGCGAGATAGCCGAGGCCCTCGGCGTGACCAAGGCGGCCCTCTACTACCACTTCAAGACCAAGGACGACATCGTCGCCAGCCTGGCCGAGGACCGGGTACGCGCGGTCGAGAAGCTGATCGCCTGGGCCTCGTCCCAGCCGCGCACCGAGGAGACGCGCCGCGAACTGCTCCGCCGTTACTCCGACGACCTGCACCGGGACCGGCACCACGAGATCATGCGGTTCTTCGAGCGCAACCAGACCTCGCTCAAGAACCATCCGACGATGGAGAAGACCCGGCACCGGATGCTGGACCTGCTCACCTTCCTCGTCGAACCGGACGACCCCACCGCCACCCGGCTGAGGAACTCGATGGCCCTGTTCGCGCTGCACGCCGCGTGGATCGTCCTCGGGGACGAGACGATCTCCGACGAGGAGCGGCGGGCCGCCGCCCTGGAGGTCGCGCTCGACCTCGTCCGGCGGTGAGCGTGCTCATCGACCCGCCCAACTGGCCGGGTCCGCACGGTCTGTTCTGGTCGCACCTGGTCAGCGACAGCTCGACCGAGGAGCTGCACGCCTTCGCGGAGGCACTGGGCGTACCGCCCCGCGCCTTCGACCGCGACCACTACGACGTTCCCGAGACCTTCTACGAGCGGGCCGTCGCGCTGGGCGCGGAGGCCGTCTCCTCGCGCGAGCTCATCACCCGGCTCATCGGTTCCGGCCTCCGCCGCCGCAAGGTTCGTCCTGGAATCAGTGGCTCTCGCATAGATTCCAAAACCCCGGGCATGACGCCCCCCTGAAGACATCACCGCACGTCACAAAGGGGATGACATGCTGAACGCCAAAACGATCGCTTTCCTCGTGGCCCCCGAGGGCATCGAGCAGGTCGAGCTCACCGAGCCGTGGAACGCCGTCAAGCGGGCCGGGGCCACCCCCAGACTCGTCTCCACCGAGCGGGGTCAGGTCCAGGCGTTCAACCACCTCGACAAGGCCGACCGGTTCCCCGTGGACGCGACGGTCGAGGAGGTCTCCGCCGCCGACTTCGACGGGCTGGTGCTGCCGGGCGGCGTCGCCAATCCCGACCTGCTGCGTACCGTGCCCGAGGCGGTCGGCTTCGCGAAGGGCTTCTTCGACGCGGGCAAGCCCGTCGCGGCCATCTGTCACGCGCCCTGGACGCTGATCGAGGCGGACGTGGTGCGCGGGCGCATGGTCACGTCCTGGCCGAGCCTCGCGACCGACCTGCGCAACGCCGGCGCGAACTGGGAGGACCACGAGGTCGTGATCTGCACCTCGGGCCCGAACACGCTGATCACCAGCCGCAAGCCCGACGACCTCAAGGCCTTCTGCCAGGCCGCGATCGACGCGTTCTCCGGCTGAGGCGAGGAGTCACGAGAACAGCCGGTCCCCCGAGGGGGCCGGCTGTTCTCTGCCGCTGTGCCGCGTTTCTTCCATTCACCGAACTTTGCCGCACCTTTCCGATATCCAAAGTCACGATCACCCATCTCAGGTTAGGACGGAGCGTGCCGGGCAAGTTCTCAGGAGAACCGGCTGCGAAAGGAGGACACCGTGGAGGCCACGATCGCGTTGCGGCTGCCGCGTGACGCCGCCAGCGTTCCCGTGATCAGGCAACTTCTCGACGCCTCGCTCCGCGCCCTTGGCGTGGTGTCCCAGATCCGCGAGGACATCCAGCTCATGCTCTCGGAGGCGTGTTCCAACGTCATCCAGCATGCCACACCCAGCGACGACTACATGGTCAGCACCGAGCTCTCCAGGGACCGTTGCGTGATCAAGGTGGTGGACGCGGGCGACGGCTTCGACTTCTCGGGCCCCGCCTCCCCGCCCCCCACCTCCGAACACGGCCGGGGCCTGCTGATCATGCGCGCCCTGGCCGACGACATCCGTTTCGTCAGCAGGAAGGAAAAGGGCTCGATCGTCTGCCTGGAGAAGACCCTGCGCTTCGTCAAGGGCGCGCCCGGCCTGTCACTGCTGCTCAGCGAGGAGCTTCAGCTCCAGCAGGGCGTCCCTGAGATAGTCCGTGACGGCCCAGACGTCGGGAACCATCTCCCGGCAGGCGATCACGCCGACGTCAAGTGAGCCGTCGTAGGAGAAGACCGTGATGTTGAGGCCGCCACTGGCGTCGGTCACCACCGAGACCGGGTAGTACGACAGCAGCCGGGCACCGCTCACGTAGAGGGGGAGTTGCGGGCCGGGCACGTTGGAGATCATCACGTTGATCGGACCCGCGCTGTCAGCGAAGAGGTCGAAGGCCGCCCGGGAGGCCAGGCCGGTCAGCGCGGAGGGCATGATGTCGCTGAGCTCCTGAATCCAGCTGGCCGGGGCCAGCGACGAGCGATCCTTGATCAGCCGCATCGCGTCACGTACCGCCAGCAGCCGTTCCATCGGGTCGGCCACCTGCGTCGCCAGCGTCGTGATCATGATGGTGACCTGGTTGCCCGCGCGCCGGTCACCGGGGACACGGAGCGAGAACGGCACCCCCGCGACGAGAGGCTGCTCGGGCAGCGCGTCGTGCTTGATCAGCCACTGGCGCAACGCCCCGGCGCACAGGGCCATCACCACGTCGTTCACCGTGACGCCGAGGGCGTTCTTGACCAGCTTGACGTCCTCCAGCGGCAGGGCCGCGTAGGCGAACCTGCGGTGCGCGCTGATCCTGCCGCTGAAGGGGGTACGGGGGACCGTCATCCGCGGCATGTCGGGCACCTCCGCGGTACCCGACAGGCGGTTGGCCAGTTGCCGGGTGAGCCGCGAGACCAGCCCGGCCCCGGGTACCTGGGAGATCAGGGGGATCTCGTCCAGGTGCGGGACGGCGTTGATCAGGAACCGTACCGTGTTGGCCGGGTTGACCACCGCCTTGACGATTCCCCTGGCGACCATCTCGCGCGTGTCGATCCGCTCCTCGGGCTCGGCCGCGGGCGCCATCTCGACCTCGGCGGGCTCGGGGGAGGTGTCCAGCAGGCTGGCCAGCACGTCGGCGCCGGTGACGCCGTCGACCGCGGCGTGGTGGACCTTCGTGTAGAGGGCCGTACGGTCTCCGGCCAGACCGTGGATCAGATACATCTCCCAGAGCGGCCGCCGCCGGTCGAGGCAGCGGGCGTGCAGCCTGGCCACCTGCTCACCCAGCTGCTCGTCGCTGCCCGGGCCGGGCAGCGCGATCTCGCGCACGTGGTAGTCGAGGTCGATCCTGGAATCCTCGGTCCAGTACGGATGGTCCAGGCCGAACGGGACGGAGACGAGTCGCATGCGGAAGGGCGCGGCCAGGTGGAGCCGCCGGGCCAGCAGCGACACCAGGTCGCTCCGCGACAGCCTGCCCGACAGGATGGCGAGCCCCCCGACGTTCGCGACGTTCGTCGAGGTCTCGAAATTCAGGAACTGCGTGTCCACCGCGCTGAGCTGTCGCATCGTCTACCTCCGGGAAGTCGTTCTTCCATCCTGCTCCCGTGGTGTCACCAGAGCCAACGTCGCGAGTGCGACGAGGACGAAGACCGACACGATGACCAACGACAGCGGGATGAGCATGAGCACGATGACGACGGTCATGATCTCGCTGATCAACTGCGACATCGCAGAGCTGTGCCCGGATTGCCCGGCCGTTACACCGCATTCCAGCGACCGAGCTTCAGCGCGAGATGAAGTTCTAACCTGTGGGTTCCGTTCTTGAGGTTGCGGTCGGCCAGCTGCTCGATTCTGGTGAGGCGGTAATAGAGGCTGGTGCGGTGCAGGTGGAGCAGCCGGGCGGTCTCCTGGGCGTCTCCCCCGCTGTCCAGGTAGGTCTCCAGGGTGACCAGGAGCGCCGGATGCTCCCGCAGCGCGTCAAGCGGACCGCCGAACGTGCCGGGAGTACCGGGAGTACCGGCGACCGGCTCGGCGAGCAGCCGGTAGACGCCCAGATCCGGCCAGTGGGCGACCGGCCGCAGCGCCGGTTCCGCCGCCGCCGCCCTGGCCGCGGTGAGCGCCTCCTCATGCGCCCGTACGGCCGACTCGAGCCCCGGGTGCGGTGCGCTGACCCCGGCGCCCGTGCGGGTCCGCGCGGCCAGCCGCTCCCCCAGCGCCGTCACGTCCTCACCACGGTTGAGCAGCAGCACGGCGTGCCGGTCCAGGATCGTGAAGGCCGGTGGCCGGCGCGTCCTGGCCAGCTCCGCGCCGACCGCCTCACGCAGGAAGGCCGGGTCGCCCCGCAGCGCCAGGACGCGCAGCGGCCCCTCCCCGAGCACTCCGGCCGCACGCCGCACACCGATCTCACCGGTGAGCAGGAGGCTCAGGGTGTGGGAGCTGCCGCCGTCGTCGAGCAGGGCCGCGATCGCGGCGGCGTCGCGCACGGCCCTGCCCTGCTCCTGCGGGTTCAACGGCCCCGGGCCCTCGATGATCCACAGGTAGCCGACCCGGCGGCCCTGGTGGAGCAGGGGAACGCAGAGCCGGGCCGCCATGCCCAGCGAGGGATTCTCCGGAACCCTGACCGGCTCCCGGGTCGAGGCCACACCGTGCTTCTCCTGCCAGGCCCCCACCGCCGCAGGAACCGACCGTGACAGAATGGCGTGGGCCCTGACCTGGTCGACCTCCCCGTGATGGGCGCTGTGCGCGACGACCCGACCCTCCAGGTCGTCGACGGACATGCCCCTGCCCACGCTCGCGGCCAGCGCCTCCAACAGGTCCTGAACATCATCCGCGATCACGTTCCAATCCTACAGATGTAGGAAGGATCTCCGCTGGCGGAACGATGACTCCCCCCGGCACTGGCCGTAGCGTCACAGTATTCGTTCCGGAGGGGTCCACCTCGTGAGAGCCGCCTGACAGCCCCGTGAAAGGAGCTTCGTGCAGGAGCGCAGCCGCGTCGCCCCGTGGGCACCGCCCCAGGCGCAGCCGCGCCTGGCCGAGCTCGAGGCCGAGGTGTCGGGGCTGAGCCTGGACGCGGTGACCAGGCTGGTCGACGCGGTGCTGGCCGAGCACCGCGGCCGCCTCGACGAGGACGGCGTGGTCCTGTACGCCGGCACCAACACGATGAGCGAGCGTGCCAGGGCCGCCCATGAGATCTCCCTGGGCTGCCGGCCTTCGATGGGCTGGCCGGGCGACAAACGCCAGACCGGCCTGGAGGAGCTGGACGTGCTGGAGGTGCTGGTCCCACTCCAGATCGCGGCGCTGATGGGCGGTGAGTTCGCCGAGGTGCGGCTGCAGAGCGCCACACTGGCCAACCTCGCCTGCTACAGCGCGTTCGCCGGCCCCGGCGACACGATCGCGGTGCTGCCCCAGGCCGCCGGCGGCCACACCAGCCACCACGCCCAGGGCGCCGCCGGGATCCGCGGCCTGCGGGTCGCCGACCTGCCCTACGACGCCGGACGGCTCGATGTCGACCACGCGGCCCTCCCGGCGTTCCTGCGCGAGCGGCGGCCCGCGCTGGTGGTGCTCGGAGCGAGCCTGATGCTGTTCCCCCACGACGTGGCGCGGGTGCGGGCGGCCTGCGACGAGGTGGGCGCCCTGCTGCTCTATGACGCCTCGCACGTGGCGGGACTGATCGCGGGCGGCCGGTTCCAGCGGCCACTGGACGAGGGCGCGCACTTGATGACCATGTCCACCTACAAGTCCTTCGGCGGGCCACCCGGCGGGGCCGTCGTGACCCGCGACGCGGATCTCGCCCGACAGGTGGCGGCGGCGGCCTATCCCGGCCTGACCGCCAACTACGACGCCTCCCGCCTGGCCCCGCTGGCCGTCGTCGCCGCGGAGCACGCCGCGGGAGGTTCCGGGTACGCCGACCGCTGCATCGCCAACGCCGGGGCGCTGGCCGCTGCGCTGGACCGCGAGGGCTTCACCGTGGTCGCCGCCCATCGGGGCTGGACCGTCTCGCATCATGTGGCGGTGGACGCGGGCGCGTTCGGCGGCGGGGACGAGGCCGCCCGGCTGCTGGCCGAGGGGGGCGTCTACCTCAGCGGCGTCGGCCTGCCCGGCCGGCCGGCCGGGGAGCCCAGGCGGGGCCTGCGGATCGGCACCCAGGAGGTGACCCGCCGCGGCTTCGGCCCGGACACCATGGGCGAGGTCGCGGCCCTGATGCGCCGCCTGCTCATCGACGGCCAGACCCCCGCGAAGGTTCGTCAGGACGCACTGGCCCTGCGCCGCGCCATCCCATGATCCCGGACCGGCCCGCTCGACCCCCGGGGGTGCGCCCCCTGGCGGGCCGGTCCGTCAAATCCCCCTGACCACCCCACCCACGCGTATCCCTGCCGGCGGAACCTGGCTCGCGGGCGTCCCGGTTCGACCGGCACGGGTCGCGGAGCCGCCCGGCGGCGATGATCTACTCGGCCGGGGCCGGGAGAGCCACGGGACGGAGTACCGTCCTGTCATGTGCCGCAGCATCAAGACTCTTCGTGAGCCCTACGCCAGCGACGTGACCGACGACGACGTAAGAGCCGCCGCGCTCCAGTACGTCCGCAAGGTGTCGGGTTTCCGCTCCCCCTCGGCGCGCAACGCCGAGGCCTTCGAGAGGGCCGTGGACGCGGTGACCGCCGCGACCCGGACCCTGCTCAACGAGCTCCAGCTGAAGCAGGTGTCCCGGGACTGACCGGGAACCTCTGCCCGTCCGCCGCCGACACGGGGGTGCCGGCGGCGGAACCTCGGCATCGGGCCACCCGTACTCCGCCGACGGCGGCCGGGCTCACCGGGCATCGGGTCAGTCGCGTACGTTCGAGGAGCGGAAGAGCCTGCTCGCGAACATGACCACCACGCCCACCAGACCGATGATCAGAGCCCACTTGAGGAGCGTGAACAGGAAGCCCAGAACCGAGCCCAGCAAGATGAAGGCGATCACCACGGCCGCCACGATCAGAAGAATTCGTCCCATGTCCTCAACGCTAGGCCCTGGCCGGGCCCGGCGGCAGACCCGCGGGCCGATGTCAGGGACAGGCCAGGGTCATCCCCCAGAAGGACCCCGGCCCCGTCCCCCACTCGGGGTACTCGACGGCTTCCCCGATCGGGGAAGCGGGCACGCCGGGAACGCGCCCGCTCCCCCGGATCGAGGGTCGTGATCCTAGAGGGCGGAGCGGCCGCCGACGAGAGGGAGGGTGACCGAGCTGGCGCGGGGGTCGACCGAGACGGCGGTGCCCGGGGGCAGGCGCAGTGTGAAGTCGCGGTCCGTGGAGATGAGCACGACGCCGATCCGGTGACCGGCCTTGACGACGTAGTCGCCGGGCTGGAGGTCGAAGCGGAAGTCGTAGAAGCGGTCCTCGCGCAGCAGTTCGGTCCTGGCCGCGGAGTCGCGGTTGCGGACGTCCAGCCAGCCCCTTGTGATGATCTTGTAGGGGGCGGTCACCGTGACGTGCTCGGCCAGCCGGGCGCATCCGGTGTCGCCGGGCACGCCCTGTCCGTAGCAGACCTGGGTGGCACCGTAGGCGACGTCACCGTAGGCGCGGGCGTCGGTGCCGTAGTCGACGAGCAGCGCCGTCAGGTACGGCGAGCGCCCGCCCTTGAACGCGGCCCGCACCGAGACCTCCGGGGTGCCGGACAGACGCGCGTCGCGGGCCAGCGGGCTCGACAGGTAGGCCAGGCGGTTGGGATCGGTGCTCTCGGTGTTCTCGACGAGCTGGTCGGCACCTCGGGCGCTCTGGTCGACGAAGGACTCGACGACGGCGCGGCCTCGGGGGCGGTCGGCGCCCAGGGTGCCGTTGCGGCCGTCCTGCCCGGCGGCCAGCTGGAGCCGTACGTCGCGGGTGCCCGGCAGCGGCCACGAGGCGTGCTGCGCCCACTGCCCCGGACCCGACTCCACGTCCGCCTGCGGCTCGTCCATGATGCCGTTGCGCAGGCCGTACAGGTGGAAGTCGAACCAGCGGTGGAGCTGGCGCAGCCACTCGGCGTTGCGCCCGGCGAAGGAGAACGGGTTGAAGTGCGCGCCCTGGTGGAGCCAGATCTTGCGGGGCACGTTCCGCTTCGCGAGGGCGTCCCACCACTGGACGGCCTGCTTGGTCTTGACGTTCCAGTCGTTGAGGCCGTGCACCAGGAAGACCGCCGCGCGGACCTTGCGCACGTCGTTGAGGTAGTTGCGCCGGTCCCAGAAGCCGGAGTAGTCGCCGGTGACCCGGTCCTGGTCCTTCTCTATCCGGTCCATCAGCGCGCCGCAGGCCTGCTGGGCGTTCTGACGGGTCAGCACGTAGCGGGCGAGCACGTCGGCGTCCTCACCCTGGTAGCCGCCGGGGGCCAGCACGCCGCCGTTGGCCCGGTAGTAGTCGTACCAGGAGGAAATGGCCGCGATCGGCACGATCGCCTTGAGGCCCTTGACCCCGGTCGCGGCGACGGCGTTGGGCAGTGTGCCGTTGTAGGAGACTCCGATCATGCCGACGTTCCCGGTGGACCAGCCGGCCTTGACCTCGTTGCCGGCCGCGTCGAATCCGCGGGCGCGGCCGTTGAGCCAGTCGATCGCGGCCTTGGGGCCCGCGGTCTCGTTGTCCAGGCCGGTGGTGGGACAGCCGGTCGCCCGGCCCGAGCCGAGGTTCTCCACCAGCGCGATCGCGTAGCCGCGCGGCACGAAGTAGTTGTCGTAGTAGCCGCGGAAGGGCGGAGCGACCGCGCGGGCCACGTCGGAGCCGTCGCCGAACATCTCGTCGTGCAGGTCGTTGAACTTGTTGCGCCGGTACTCCATGCCCGCGGGGTCGGAGCCGTCGAGGTCGACGACGTGGTTGGGCACGTCGTTGCCGCCCGCGTAGTAGGGGCTGGCCTCCATGATGACCGGGACCTTCGTCCCGGAGTCGGTCTCCTTGGGGCGCATGATGTCGACGGCGACCCGGTCGGGGAGCCCGTCGGCGTCGCTGTCGACCCCGGCGACCTCGACGAACACGGTCTCGGTCAGCGCGTCGGCGCGCGAGTAGACCGGCTGGGTCTCGCCGTTCTCTATCAGGGGGGCCGCGGATCGGGCGGCCGGCACGGGTGACGCGGCGGCCGGCGGCACACCGGCCGGCAGGATGACCGCCAGCGCGACGATGATCGTCTTCCATCTGTTCATCGGAGAAGAACTCCCAGAGGGTCGCATAAAACCTGACAACTCCGGTCAATCTCCTGCGAAGCAATCTTGACCTGCAAGATCAAAGATATAACGAATGGGCGACTATCTCGCGTTAAGCGAGAGTTCCGGGGTGTAGCCCCGTTCCGCCGCTCACGGGACACCTGTGCCCGTCGGACGGCGGGCGCGAAGCCCCGTTCCGCTCCTCCCGCCGCTCACCGGCCCCCATGCGCCCACCGGGCGGGAAGGGTGCCGTTGAGGCGGGATTCAAGGAAGGCTAGCCTTACTTCATGCCTTCCCTCGATACCGGTGAAACCGGCTCGATCGTCACGGTCAACTCGGAAGAAGAACTCCGCCGGATCGTCGGCGAGGTCGGCGAGGTCGTCCTGCGCAAGGACATCGGCCGTCTCGACGGGCACGCCCGGGACTTCATCGCCACCTCGCCCTTCCTGCTGCTGGCCACCTCGGGATCCGACGGCACCTGCGACGTCTCCCCACGCGGCGAGGAACCCGGCGGCGTGCTGGTCCTCGACGACCACACGCTGGTGATCCCCGAGCGGCCCGGCAACCGCCGGCTCGACAGCCTGCGCAACATCGTCGCCAACCCGCAGGTCGGCCTGCTGTTCGTGGTGCCGGGCACCGAGGAGACCCTGCGCGTCAACGGGCGGGCTCGGGTGGTCAGCCAGGCCCCGTACCTGGAACGCCTGCGCGTGAGGGGGAAGGTTCCCACGCTGGCGGTCAGCGTCGAGGTGCGGGAGTGCTTCTTCCACTGCGCCAAGGCCTTCCGGCGGTCGGCGCTCTGGCAGCCGGAGCGGTGGCCGGACCGCGGGGCGCGGCCCACGCTCGGCCGGATCTTCAAGGAGCAGCTGGACCTGGAATGGTCGGCCAAGCTCATCGACGACGACCTGAGCATCGACGCCCGCGAGAACCTGTACTGACGGCGCGCACCGAGCGCCGGTTCCGCTCGGAGGGCACTCCACGCGCGGTGGACGAGGGTCCGGGAAAACCCTTACCGGCGTCGTTCGCGCCCGTCTGTCGATGAGAGCCGCGAGGGCCTGCAATCCCGCCGGGGTCGTCACGCGCGCGTCGCTCAGAGTCTCGGGGAGGGCGGGAGCGGCGGCTGCCGCGGCCGGCGGCCCGTCTCGCCGCCGCGCAGCAGTTCCCACCAGCTCTCCAGAAGCGGGGCGTCGGCGGTGTCGACGCGCTCGCCCGGGCGGGGGACGGCGAGGCGGACGTCCCGGGCCTTGGCCTCGCGCCAGAGGCGGTCGACCGGTTCGGCCCAGGGGTGCGTGGCCAGGGTGAAGGTCGCCCAGTGGACCGGGAGGAGCAGCCTGCCGCCCAGGTCGAGGTGGGCGTTTACCGCCTCCTCCGGGTTCATGTGGATGTCGGGCCAGGCGACGTTGTAGGCGCCGATCGGCATGAGCGTGAGGTCGAACGGGCCGTGCGCGGCGCCGATCCCGGCGTAGCCGTCGAAGTATCCGGAGTCGCCGGCGTAGAAGACCTTCCTCTCCCGGCCGGCGATGACCCAGGAGCCCCACAGGGTGACGTTGCGGTTGAGGGTGCGACCGGAGAAGTGACGGGCGGCGGTCGCGACGAACCGCAGGCCCGCGACGCTCGCCTCCTCGTCCCAGTCGAGTTCGACGATCCGCGAGGCGGGCACGCCCCAGCGCTCCAGATGGGCGCCGATTCCCAGCGGCACCAGGAACGGCGCGGTCTGCAGCGCGAGCAGGCCGCGTACCGTCGCGCGGTCGAGGTGGTCGTAGTGATCGTGCGAGATCACGATCGCGTCGAGCGGCGGAAGACCTGCCAGCGGCCCCGGCATCGGGTGCAGGCGCCGCGGGCCGACCAGCTGGGAGGGCGAGGCGCGCCTGCTCCACACCGGGTCGACGAGCACGCGGCGACCCTCGATCTCCAGCAGCGCGGTGGCGTGACCGTACCAGATGACACTCAGCCCGGTCGGGGACGGCCCGCCCGCCGGCGCGGTCACCACCGGGACCGGCGTGGCCGGGCGGCGCTCCTCGCGGTTGTGCAGCATGTTCCAGGCGATCTCCCGCGCGCTCTGCGGCGAGGGTACGAAGACGCCGGGCGTGGAGTTGCGAAAGAGGCCGTCGTGGAACTGCGGCGAGCGGCGCATCCGCTCCAGCCGCTCCCCCCTGGCCCTGCCCCCGAGTTCCGCGGGGATGTCCTTCAACGCCCACCCGGCGGCGGCCAGTGCCAGCCCGCCCACGAGGAGACGCCCGATCGATCTGCTGCCCGCCATGCGGCCCACGCTCCTGAAGTCGCCAGTGCCTGCAGAACGATCTCGGCTTCGCGGCTGTTCCCGGCATGCCTCGGGCAGCACCCGCCCGGCGTCGCGAGAACCGACCTCGGCTCCGCCGCGCCCGGCGTCGCGATGAACAGAGGCCGGAGGGCCCGGCTTCGCCGCCCCTCCCGTCCCACCACGGGCAGACCCGCGCGGCGGCTTCACCGGTCACCAAAGAAGACGAACAGCCCCAAAATATAACGTCATAATGTAAAAGTAGCGATCATGGAGTTATGAAGGTACAAATGCCGCGCACTGTCATGGAGGCCGAAGCCATCCAGGACGAGCTCAGAACGCTGCTCGACCTGACCGGTCCCGGCCCCCGCAGTCCGGCCAGGGTCGCCGGGGTGGACGTCGCCTACGACAGGGACCGGCTGGCGGCGGCGGTGACCGTGCTGGACGGGACGACGCTGGAGATCGTGGAAAAGGTCGCCGTCAGCGGGAGGGTGGCCTTCGACTACGTCCCCGGGCTGCTCGCCTTCCGGGAGGTTCCCGCCCTGCTGGACGCCCTTGAGCGGCTCTCCGCAACCCCCGACCTGATCGTCTGCGACGGATACGGCCTGGCGCACCCGCGCCGCTTCGGCCTGGCCTGCCATCTCGGCGTGCTCACGGGACTGCCCACGATCGGAGTCGGCAAGACCGCCTTCGTCGGCACCTATCCCACGCCCGCGCCCGAGCGGGGCTCGTGGACCGACCTGACGCTGGACGGCGACGTCGTCGGCCGCGTGCTGCGCACCCGGCACGGCGTCAAGCCCGTCTTCGTCTCCGTGGGACACCGTGTCGACCTCGCCACGGCCTGCCACAACGTGCTGAACCTGACACCCCGCTACCGCCTTCCCGAGACGACCCGCGCCGCCGACCGGCTCTCCCGCGAGGCGCTGATCGAAAACTGTCGTCCGGACCTGGTTGGATCCGCTCAGTACGACGAAATGGGATGAAGTGAGCGACAACGAGTGGGCCGAGGATGTCGACGCGTGGCGCGACACCAACCTGGCACGGATCCGCCGGCGGCTGGCGAGCGGGTTCGATCCCGGGCAGTGGCTACCGTGGCTGCGCACGACGCCCCTGCACCGGGCCGCCCAGGAGGGGGCCGTCCAGGTGATGGAGCTGCTGCTGGCCTCGGGCGCGGAGGTCGACCCCGTCGACGCCGACGGTGCCACCCCGCTCTGGGAGGCCGTGCGCCACGGCTGGGACGACGCCGTGCGGGTCCTGCTCGCCGCGGGCGCGGACCCCTGGCGGCCGTGCATCGCGGGCCGCTCCCCCGGTTCCCAGGCGCTCTTCACCGAGCTGGCCGACCTGTTCGACCAACTGCCCGGAGCCCCCACCGTCAGCCCCAGGCTCCGCGAGCTCCAGGACACCGTCGACGCGATGATGTTCTCGTACGAGGACTACAACGAGGGGCTGTGCGTCGCCTTCGTCGGCGAGGTGACCGAGGACGAGGTCATCCGCCGCCTGGGCGCCGTACCGGAGTCGTGCCCGCCGCTTTCGACCGGCGAGCTGTGGAGCGCCGAGCACGCCTCCCCCATGGAGGTCCTGCGGGTGGCCAGCCCGCCGGGAGGCGGGGTGGTGCTCTTCCAGTCCGACGGCATCCTGCCGGTGCGCGACGGGGTCGGCCGTGCCGTCACCTCGGGTGGCGGGGTGCTGGCCGGGGCCTTCCCGTTCGCCAGCGCGTCCGTCGACATCTGGCGGGACGGCCTCCCCGCCGGACGGCCCTCGGTGCACGAGCAGCTCTCCGACAGCAGCATGGTCGAACTGTGGATGTGCCGTTTCGGCGACTGCGGCGCCCACCCCTCCACCGCGACCGAGCGCACCCTGGGCCTGATGACGCTGCTGACCTCCACCTACATCACCGAGGAGTGGCTGTGGAGCGCTCCGATGAGACTGGTCCCCGTCACACTGCGGCGAAATGGTTGAACTCCTCCCCGGCCTGAGGGCCGGAGACTCTCCCGTCGCGTCGCGGTCAGGCGGCGCGCGGGGGTTGACGCTTCACAGACCGGGCATTCCC